>NZ_PSRT01000075.1 GCF_004212635.1 Bradyrhizobium genosp. SA-3
CGCCGCCGCCGAACCGGGCACAATACGCTCCGCCCACGGTTGCGCCGGCCTTCCGGGCCGCACCGACGGTCGCAGCACCCTTGCCGCCACCGCCGCGTCCGCCACAGCGTGACCTGACGCCGCTCGCGGTCGGTGCAGGCGTGGTGGCAGGCGCCGTGATCGGCGCCACCATCGCCGACCTCCACAACCAGCGGCGCGAGGTCATTGAAGGCGGCCGCACGGTCTACACCGAGCCGGACCGCATCATCATCCGCGATCCGGGCGGGCAGGCCTATGTCCGCGGCAACGATCTCTATCGCTTCCGCTACGGCGCCCGCGACATCCGCACCGACACTATCGGCGGCGAAACCCGCACCGTCGTGGTCCGTCCCGACGGCAGCGAGGTGATCACCGTGGTCGGTGCAGACGGTTCGCTGCTGCGGCGAATCCGCAGGGATCCCGGCGGGCGCGAGATCGTCATCATCGACAACAGCTACCGCGATCCGCGCGCGGTCGGCGGCTTCTATGTCGACGTGCCGCCGCCGGTCGTGAACATTCCCTATGATCGCTACATCGTCGATGCCGAGGAGGCGTCGCCGGACGTGATCTACGCGACCATGCAGGCACCGCCGGTGCAGCGGATCGAACGGCGTTACTCGCTCGACGAGATCCGCTACAGCCCCAATGTTCGCATGCAGATGCCGAGCATCGACGTCAACACGATCAACTTCGAGACGGGATCGTGGACCATCCCGCCGGACCAGGCGGCCCGGCTGCAGGTGATCGCCGACGGCCTCAACCAGGCGATCCAGCGCAACCCGCGCGAGGTGTTCCTGATCGAGGGACACACCGACGCGGTCGGCAACGACGTCGACAATCTGTCGCTGTCGGACCGTCGTGCGCAGTCCGCGGCCGAATTGCTGACGCAGCAGTTCAATGTACCCGCGGAGAACCTGACGTCGCAGGGTTACGGCGAGCAGTATCTGAAGGAGCAGACGCAAGGGCCGAGCCTGATCAACCGGCGCGTCACCATCCGCCGCATCACGCCGCTGCTCAACGGCGGCCAGGCCTCGTTGCCGCCGCCCCCGCCCGGCACCGCGCCGCCGCGCTGAGACGGGACCACAAACGCAAATGGCCGGGAGCGATCCCGGCCATTTTTGTTTCTGTCATTGCGAGGAGCTCTTGCGACGAAGCAATCCAGAGTGCCGTCGCGGATGAAGTCTGGATTGCTTCGCTTCGCTCGCAATGACGAACGAAGCAACCCCCTCCCGGAATCGATGGTAGCCCGGATGGAGCGCAGCGTAATCCGGGGTTCTCGACGAGCGGCAAGATTCCTGGATTTCGCTGCGCTCCATCCAGGCTACGAGAATCTCAGCCCTTGTCGCTCTCCAGCCGGAAGATCTGCGAGCCTTCGCTGCCTGAGAGCAGGCCGGTGTCGCTGTAGAGCTTCAGCTTGGTGCGCGTGTCGGCGATGTCGAGATTGCGCATGGTCAGCTGGCCGATGCGGTCGGCCGGCGTGAAGGCGGCGTCCTCGACCTTCTCCATGCTGAGCCGCTCCGGCGCATAGGTGAGGTTGGGGCTCTCGGTGTTGAGGATCGAATAGTCGTTGCCGCGGCGCAGCTCCAGCGTGACCTCGCCGGTGACAGCGCGCGCGACCCAGCGCTGCGCGGTCTCGCGCAGCATCAGGGCCTGCGAGTCGAACCAGCGGCCCTGATACAGCAAACGGCCGAGACGCATGCCGCTGATGCGGTACTGCTCGATGGTGTCCTCGTTGTGGATGCCGGTGACGAGGCGCTCATAGGCGATGTGCAGCAGCGCCATGCCGGGGGCTTCGTAGATGCCGCGGCTCTTGGCCTCGATGATGCGGTTCTCGATCTGGTCGCTCATGCCGAGGCCGTGGCGACCGCCGATGGCGTTGGCTTCGAGGAACAGCGCGACGGGATCAGAGAAAGTCCGGCCGTTGAGCGCAACCGGCTGGCCTTCCTCGAAACGCACCACGACCTTCTCGGGCTTGACGGCACAGTCGTCGCGCCAGAACGGCACGCCCATGATCGGGTTGACGATCTTGATGCCGCTGTCGAGGCTCTCGAGATCCTTGGCCTCGTGCGTCGCGCCGAGCAGATTGCTGTCGGTCGAATACGCCTTCTCGGCGCTCATCTTGTAGGCAAAACCCTGAGCCGTCATGAACGCCGACATCTCGGCGCGGCCGCCGAGCTCGTCGATGAACTGCTGGTCGAGCCAGGGCTTGTAGATCTTCAGACCGGGATTGGTGAGCAGGCCGTAGCGGTAGAAGCGCTCGATGTCGTTGCCCTTGAAGGTCGAGCCGTCGCCCCAGATGTTGACGCCGTCTTCCTTCATCGCCGCGACCAGCATCGTGCCGGTGACGGCGCGGCCGAGCGGGGTGGTGTTGAAATAGGTGATGCCGCCGGTGGAGATGTGGAAGGCGCCCGACTGGATCGCGGCGATGCCTTCGTGGACGAGCTGCGTGCGGCAATCGACGAGCCGGGCCTTCTCGGCACCGAATTCCTGCGCCTTGCGCGGGATCTCGTTGTAGTCGGCCTCATCCGGCTGGCCGAGATTGGCGGTGTAGGCGTAGCAGCGCGCGCCCTTCTGCTTCATCCAGAGCAGCGCCGCACTGGTGTCGAGCCCGCCCGAAAAAGCGATGCCGACTTTCTCTCCCTTGGGCAGGCTTTTCAGGATGGTGGTCATGGCGCTTCCAATCGGGTCACAAGGGCTGATGTCAGGGCGGGTTTGACCGCGCGAATATCAAATTTCGCACGCCTCGGCACCCATTTAATGGCTCAGATCGACGGCTCGGGACCCGTCTTGCGGCCGAACAGGCGCTGGCGGAGCTGGTAGGCGGGCCAGTTCAGCCGGGTCAGCGCGGCGTCGACCGCCTCGTCCGAAAAGCGGGTCGGCGGCCAGCGGTAAATCAGCGCGTAGGCAAACCAGATCACCACGAAACTGACGAGGCCGGCAATCGCCACATCGGTGAAGAAATGTCCGCCGAAGGCCATACGCAGCCCGCTGGTCACAGCGCCGAAGATAACCGCTCCGGCATAGGCGAGCGGCCGCCATGCCGGCGGGGCCAGCGCGGCCGGCGCCAGCGTCCAGAACGCAGTCGCGCCCTCGCCCGAGAAGAACGAGCAGTTGCGCGCGCAACCGCCGCGCGGATCCCACCACGGCACGAACTGCTGGTCGCCGGCAAATTCCGTCACCACCACCGGACGCGGACGTCCCCAATAGGTCTTGAAGGTCAGGTTGGTGAGAATGCCGGCCGACATCGTCAGCGTCACCAGCAGGAAAATGATCGCGCGCCCCGACACCATCAGCGGCCGGTCGGGCCGGACCATCTTGACCACGAGCGCGACGAGCGACGGCAATGCAAAGGCCCAGGCGACCCACATCGCCGCGTCACGTGCGAAGCTGGCCCAGCCGTTCAGCTTGAGCGGGAAGGTCTTGGTCTGGGGATCGAAGAACAGCGAGGCGAGCTTGAGATCGAGCTCGGGATAGAGGCCGAAGACGAGGCCGATCACGAGCCACAGCGCCAGGGCGACGAAGAGTCCAGTCCGGTTCATGCCGCGCGGTTTAGCGGAGTGGGGCGGGGATGGAAACCCCGGAGTCGGTGCCGCAAGCGAGCGCGATTTTGCCCGAGCGCTATGCCTCCACGGTGTCGTCCCGGCGAAGGCCGGGACCCATAACCACAGGGAGCGGTTTGACGGAGACTAGTGGTTACCAGCTCCCTGCAACAACTTCTCCCAGGGGGTATGGATCCCGGCCCCCCGTGCGCAATTGCGCACTAGGCCGGGACGACACTGAGTATGTTGCGCATTGCTTCGCCTCAATCCAACTCAAGCGCAATCACAGCGCATCCGGCCTTGAATTCGACGGCAGCGGCGGGGGCGGCCGGCGCGGGGGCGGCGGATCGCGCCAGGCGCCGGCGTTCCGGCCGGCGATCAACCAGTAGACCACGCCGGCAACGATGCCGGCTCCGGTCATGATCTCCAGGTGGCGCCGCACGATGCCCTCGAACTGCAACGTGTCGGCGTGAAAGGGAACGAGGCCGAGATAGCAGGCGAGCCCGACGAGGCCGCCGCCGACGGCGTAAGCGAGCGCGCTGCGGATGTAGAGCGCTTCGGTGATGGCGACGATCACCGCCGCCGGCACCAAGGCAAAGCCCGAGACGAAGATGAAGCCGAAACCGAGCAGGATGTCGATCGTGCCCTGATCGACGGGACCTGCGCCGAGATCAGCGAATTCCGGAAACAGCAGCGCGACGACGACGATCATGCCGCCGACGAAACAGGCGGCGAGGAAGCCGATGAAGATGACGACGAGGCGGCCGATCAGGGACATGACGCCAAAGCCATCGTGACCGTCATTGCGAGCGAAGCAAAGCAATCCAGAGATGCGTCCGGGGAGACAGTCTGGATTGCTTCGTCGCTACGCTCCTCGCAATGACGAGGATGCGAGAGCGCGAGCATGATCCGCTAGTCCGTCATCGCCATGGCGCGCAGCGCCTGGCGTTCCCTGGCCGAGAGCTTTTCCGTCTCCGACTTGAGCTGGCCGCAGGCGGCGAGGATATCGCGGCCGCGCGGGGTGCGCACCGGCGAGGAATAGCCGGCGTTGAAGATGTATTCGGAGAATTTTTCGATCTGGTCCCAGTCCGAACATTCATATGCCGTGCCGGGCCAGGGATTGAACGGGATCAGATTGATCTTGGCCGGAATGCCCTTGAGCAGCTTCACCAGCAGCTTCGCGTCATCGAGCGAATCATTGACGCCCTTGAGCATCACATATTCGAAGGTGATGCGGCGCGCGTTCGAGGCACCGGGATAATCGCGGCAGGCCTGCAGCAGCTCCTTGATCGGATATTTGCGGTTGAGCGGCACCAGCTCGTTGCGCAGCTCGTCGCGCACCGCGTGCAGCGAGATCGCGAGCATGACGCCGATCTCCTCGCCGGCGCGGACGATGTTCGGCACCACGCCCGAGGTCGACAGCGTGATGCGGCGGCGGGAGATGCCGATGCCTTCGTTGTCGCCGACGATCAGCAGCGCATCGCGCACCGCGTCGAAATTGTAGAGCGGCTCGCCCATGCCCATCATCACGATGTTGGTGACGCGGCGCGTGCCGTCCTCGCGATCGGCCCAATCATTCAGGCGATCGCGTGCGACCATCACCTGTCCCACGATCTCGCCGGCGGTGAGATTGCGGACCAGACGCTGCGTGCCGGTGTGACAGAACGCGCAGTTCAGCGTGCAGCCGACCTGCGAGGAGACGCAGAGCGTGCCGCGATCGGTCTCGGGGATGTAAACGCACTCGACTTCATGCGCCTTCTCGACATTGTCGCCGCTCGGCAGCCGCAGCAGCCATTTCCGCGTGCCGTCGTTGGAGATCTGTTCGGCCACGACCTCGGGCCGGTCGACCGTGAAATGCTGCGCGAGCTCGGCGCGAATGCCTTTCGAGATCGATGTCATCTCGTCGAAGTTTTGGGCGCCGCGGAAATAGAGCCAGTGCCACAGCTGTTGCACGCGCATCTTGCGCTGCGCTGGTGCAACGCCGATCTCGCCGAGGCGATCGGCGAGCTCGGTGCGCGACAGGCCGATCAGCGACGGTTTTGCCGGCGGCACATAGGTTTCGAGCGGAGTCTTCTCCACCAATGTTGCGTTGTGCGGCTCGGTCATCGGTTGCCTGAGATTGCTGCTGTCTCGTCATGCCCGGGCTTGTCCCGGGCATCCACGTTCTTTCCCGCCCGGAGCCAGCGCGTGGATGGCCGGGACAAGCCCGGCCATGACGGCAGCACCTTTGGGATAACCCCTATATAGCAACCGGAACAGCCGATTGCGACCTTATCGCCCGCAGCCTTACCGCCGGCAGTCCTGGGCGATCTTGTCGAGCGCCTGGGCGAGGCCCTTGAGCGAAAACGTGTCGGTCGTCTCGGTGCCCTTGGCCGAGACTCCCTTGACCACGAGATCGGCGGATTTACGCATGGCTTCGACCATCCGCTCCTCCTCGGCCGCGTTCTTGATCCAGAGGCCGTCGCCCTGAGTATACATGGCGAAAGCAGCGCCGCCGACCTCGACCGTCGATTCCGAGCCCGGTTTCAGCGCATAGCCGATCATGACCGAGACTTCGTTATTGACCTTCTCGGCCGGCCGGGTCGACACGAACGCATAGGCGGGATCCCGCGGCCGGTTCGGCGGGTTGGTCTTCGACGACGAGGGCTTGGCCAGCGCGAAGCAGACCTTCTTGCCGTTGGGCGTGGCCGAATAGGCGCCCCAGGTGCCGAACTGGCCGATCAGGGTCGGCTCCGCGCCGCCCGCAACCGCCGCGGTCGGGGCGGCCGGTTTGCTCTCTGGCTTTGCAGCCGTCTTTGCGTGGGTATTGGCAGTCGTATTGGCCGACGGCGCGGCTGGCTTCGGTGTCGCCTCTTTTGGAGCAGACTTGGGCGCCGGTTGCGCCGTCTGCGCCCGCGCGAGATCGGCGACCCCGCACGTCATCATGCCGATCATCAAAACGAAAGATAGCACCCGCCACATGCTGGAGTGGTTCCCTCAATATTGTGACTGGAAGATGGCCCGGCCGCGTTTTGTCCCCGGGCAGGGATAACCGGGAAAGTCCAATTTGGGAAGGCAGTTAGCGGGTTTGTCAGTACTAAGCCTTGGATCGCGCGGCGCGTTGCTCTGCCCATTGCGCCTCGCTCCAGCCGAGCAGGTCCTCGGCACCGGAACTGCGCAAATGCGCGCCGCCGTCGATCACCACCATCTCGCCATTGATATAGCCGGCCCGGTCCGAGACCAGGAAGCTGGCGAGATCGACAAGTTCGCCATGCTCGCCGGTACGGCCGAGCGGGTTGCGCGCGGCCCAGCCTTCGTCGCGGCCCTCGGGGCGGAGCTGCCCCGATGCGCCGGCGGTCGGGAATGGTCCCGGCGCGATGGCGACGGTGCGGATGCCCTTCGGACCCCATTCCACGGCGAGACTTTTGGTCATCGCCAGCACCGCCGACTTCGCCATCGCCGACGGCACGGTGAAGGCGCGGCCGGTGATGGTCGAGGTCGAGAGGATCGAGAGCACGACGCCGCCATGCTTGCCCTCGATCCAGCGCCTGCCGGCGGCGAGCGTGCAATACATCGCGCCGTGCAGCGTGGGCGCGAGGATCGCATCCGCCGCGCGGAAGGAGAGATGCTCGCTCTGCGCGATGAAGGTCGCGGCGGCGTTGTTGACGAGGATATCGAGCGGCGCTTCGCGCCAGATCTGATCCATCATGTTGTCGACGGCCGCACCGTCGCGGATATCGCAGGCGATGGTCGTGACCTTGCCGCCGGTCTGTGCGCGCATCTCACTCGCCGGTGCCTCGAGCCGATCGAGCTTGCGACCGCAGATCGCGAGCTCGGCGCCAAGCGCGAGGAAGCGACGACCCATCGCAGCGCCGAGGCCCGAGCCACCGCCGGTGATGAGGATGCGCTTGTCCTTGAGCAGGCTTGTTTCAAACATCGTTTGAATCCTCGCTGTTGCCACACACTCCGTCATTGCGAGCCAACGGGTCCGCGCGAAGCGCGGCCCGATGACTCGCAATGACGTGAGGATAGGCCGGCGCGTCGCTTTGGCAAAAAATCCGGATTGTCGCCCGCGTCCAAATCCGGCAAAACCGGGCCAACTATAATTCCACTCGAAACGCTACAGGTGCCGCCATGAAAGCCATCCTCTGCTCGCAATATTGCCAGCCCGACGATCTCGTTCTGGCTGACGTGCCGGATCCGGTGGCGGGGCCCGGCGAAGCCGTGATCGCGATCAAGGCGGCGGCGTTGAACTTCTTCGACATCCTGATGATCCAGGGCAAGTATCAGATCAAGCCGCCGTTCCCGTTCTCGCCGGCTGCCGAGGTCGCCGGCGTGATCGAGAGCATCGGCGCTGGCGTCACCGACCTGAAGATCGGCGATCGCGTCGTCGCCTCCTGCGGCCACAACGGCGCACGCGAGAAGATCGCGCTGCCGGCGGCATCGATCGTGAAGATTCCGGACAATCTCGATTATGATCGCGCGGCCGGCATCATCATCATCTACGGCACCGCGCTGCATGCGCTGGAAGATCGCGCGAGCCCGAAGCCCGGCGAGACGCTCGCGGTGCTGGGCGCAGCCGGCGGCACCGGCCTTGCTGCCTGCGAGCTCGGCAAGCTGATGGGCCTGAAGGTGATCGCCTGCGCTTCGTCGGACGAGAAGCTCGAATTCGCCAGGGCGCACGGCGCAGAGCTGACGCTCAACTACGCCAAGGAAGATTTGAAGGAAGGCTTGCGCAAGCTCACCGATGGCAAAGGTGTCGACATCATCTTCGATCCCGTGGGCGGCGCCTATGCGGAGCAGGCGCTGCGCTCGATCGCCTGGGAAGGCCGCTTCCTCGTGATCGGCTTTGCCGCCGGCGACATTCCGAAGATGCCGCTGAACCTCGCACTGCTGAAGGGCTGCGACATCCGCGGCGTGTTCTGGGGCGCCTGGACCCGGCTCAACCCGGCCAAGAACCGCGCCAATCTGGAGAAGCTCGTGAAGTGGACGGCGGAAGGCAAGATCTCATCGCATGTCGACCGCACCTTCCCGCTGGCGCAGACCGCGGACGCGTTGAAGGTGCTCGCGGGACGTCAGGCGATGGGGAAGGTGATTCTGCACCCGTGATGACAGTGTCATCACGAGGCTGACACACTCAACTGTCATCGCCCGGCTTGACCGGGCGATCGAGCGCTCCGAGACGATTGCGATTGATCGACAGGCCGCGGCGACTGGATGCCGCGGTCAAGCCTGGGCATGACAGCTGAGTTGATGGCACCCCGCTCGCACGCCGCCACTTGGTAAGGTCCCCTCAACCACCGCTGGCAAAATTGCGGTGCATTCCGCAACCTCGCCCGAATCAAACCCAAATTTTTCCCGATTCGCCCCAATCGCCGTCGCTTTTTGGACTGATTCAAACTGCGATTTACCGGTTCCAGTTTGCTGGGCGCTCCTGGACAACAACAAAAAAACTGAAACCGGTATGCCCCGCGTCGTGTCAGTCTTGGGGAGCATCACCATGGAGACGACGGCCTTTCGTCCGTCCAGGGAATCGAGGGCATTCGATTCCGATCAAGCCGCATCACATCCGTCCACCGCATCCTACATCCGTGCGCGCGCCGCACGGCTCGATCTGTCACCGGACGATCCAATTCCACTGTTCCTGTCCGATCCGCTCGGTGCTCCGGACCCGGACGAATATACCCCGCTGGAATTGCGTCCCCGGGTCAGAATTGTCCCGCGTGTTCTTGCGGGCGTTCTGGCAGCCGTTCTCGTCGCATCCACCCTGGCAGTTCTGGCCGCGCTGTTTCAGTCCGACCTTCGCGGCATCTTCGATGCCGGTGGCTCGGTGGGTGTCGCGCTGGAGCAGGTGGTGGCCTCGGCCAACGCGCTGGCCGTACCGCAGAGCCCGCGCAAGGATCCGGCGCATGTGACCGACGCAAGGCTGGCGAGCGCTGACGCGCAGGATCTCCCTGCACCGTCAACGCCGAGCCGCGAAGCGATCGCGACCGCCTATCAGACCGCGCTGCAAGCCCAGACGCCTGTGCCTCAGCCCGCGCCGGTGGCGCCGCCGCCTGCGCCTCCTCTGCCGGCCAAGACGCTCGACGCCGACACCCTGGCCGGGCTGATGACGCGCGCGAAGGGCCTGTTGGGGGTTGGCGACATTTCTGCAGCCCGCCTGCTGCTCGAACGCGCGGCCAATGCACAGGATGCCACGGCGGCGTTCCTGCTGGCGCAGACCTATGACCCGGCCGTGCTCGGCACCAGCGACGCGCGGCGCATCGCCGCCGACGCGACCGCCGCGCGCGAGTGGTACCAGAAGGCCGCGGCACTCGGATCGACGGAGGCGCGGCAGCGCCTTGTCCAGCTTCAGAACTAGTCATTTTTAGAGGACATCATGCGTAACGCTTTGGGAATGGCGCTTGCCGCCATCATGACGATCTGTGCCTTTGCGGCACGCGCCGACCAGACCGAATACGATCCGGCCAAGGTCTCGGACGGCCTGAAGGCCATCTTCCAGTTCGGCTCGACCTCGACCAAGCAGGCGTTGAACGCCAACACGGTCACGTTGATCACCGGCACGATCGGCGGGACCTATGTGCAATTCGGCGCCGATCTCGCTTCCGTGCTCGACGATGGCAACAAGATCCGCGTGCTGCCGATCGTCGGCCGCGGCTCGGTGCAGAGCGTCGCCGACATCCTGTTCCTGCAAGGTGTCGATCTCGGCATCGTGCGCGCCGACACGCTCGACTATCTCGAGCGCAAGGGTTTTGCCAAGGACATCAAGAAGCAGTTCACCTACGTCACGAAGCTCTACAATGAGGAGATGCAGGTGATCGCGCCGAGATCGGTCGCGACGCTCAAAGACCTCGAAGGCAAGACGGTGAGCGTGGACCTGCCGAACGGCGGTACCTTCGTCACGGCGCTCACCGTGTTCGAGCGGCTCGGGATCAAGGCGAAATTCGTCTATGTCGAGCAGCGCATCGCGATGGAGAAGCTGAAGGCCGGCGAGATCGACGCCGTCATCGTGGTCGGCGGCAAGCCGTACAAGTCGGTCTCGACCTTCGGCAATGACGGCCGTTTCCATCTCGCGAAAGTCGACTATGCAAAGCCGCTCCAGAGCGACTATCTGCCGGCAACGCTGACCGCCAAGGACTATCCGAACCTGATCAGGGAGGGCGAGAGCGTCGACACAATTGCAGTCCCTGCGGTGCTTGCGGCGTATAATTGGGGGCCCAATACCGAGCGCTATCGCAAGCTTGCGTTGTTCGTGGACGCGTTCTTCACGAAATTTCCGACGCTGCAGAACCCGCCCTTCCATCCCAAGTGGAAGGAGGTCTCGCTCGCGGCGCCGCTGTCGGGCTGGAACAGATTGCCGGTGGCGCAGCAATGGCTCGACAAGCACGGCGTCGAACCGGTGACGCGCCAGCGCTTCGAAGCATTCCTGAAGCAGAGCCCGGCGGCCGCGCAGGTGTCCGATGCGGACAAGGAAGCGCTGTTCAAGCAATTCCAGGCATGGGACGCGGAGAAGGCGCGGGCGGGGGAAAAGAAGTAGTGGCGCCGTCACTCCTCTCTCTGCGTCGTCCTGGCGAAAGCCAGGACCCATTACCACAGGGTGGAGTTTTGCGAAAAGTCGGAGTGACCAGCGTGCGCAACCATTACCGAACGGGGTAATGGGTCCTGGCTTTCGCCAGGACGACGCCGGAGGATATGGCGACGGCGCGTTGCCAACAACGCTTACTCCGCCGCCTCATCCACCCCGCGCCTCAGCGCGGCACGGGCGGCGGCGCGGTGCTCGTTCGTGATATGACCGGCGACCATGCGGATGGCGGCGGCGAGCACGGCGGCGTCATCGGCGAAACCGAGAATCGGCATCACATCAGCGACGAAGTCGAATGGCAGGATGAAATAGGCGATCGCTCCGAGCAGCGAGGCCTGGACATGGCGCGGCGTCTGCCGGTCGAAGGCGCAGTAATAAGCGGCGATCAGGTCTTCGGCGAACGGCAGTTGCGCGGCGACGCGCTTCAGCTTGCGCCAGAATCGGCGGCGAACGCCCTCCCGGTCTTGCGCGAGCCGATCGGCGGGCTCGAAGCCGACGCTGTGTTCGGCAGCCATGCTCAAAAACTCCCCGTTCAGGCGGAGCGACGGATCGCCGCATCGCCTGCTGATCACAAGATGGGGATGAGGCTGCGGCCTGCAAGACGTCAGCCAAGTGTCGCCCAGCTGTCAGCCGGCGATGGCGTTCATCGCCTTGGCCAGATCGATGTCGAGCGCGGTGACTCCGCCGGCGTCATGGGTCGACAGCACCACCTCCACCGTCTTGTAGACGTTGCGCCATTCGGGATGGTGATCCATCTTCTCGGCGACCAGCGCCGCGCGGGTCATGAAGCCGAAGGCCTGGCTGAAATCCTTGAAGACAAAGGTCTTCCCGATGGCGTCGCGGCCGGAAATCTCGCCCCAGCCCGGTATTGCGCCCAGCGCCTGCTTGCGCGCCTCCGCCGATAGCCGCTCTGCCATGATCGCCTCCGTCGTTCAGGGGAACTTTACCCTAACACCGTGCCGGCGGCCCGGTTCATGCCGATTTCGTCGATCCGCTAACCATGACGGAGATGTAACCCCTCCGGACAAGAAATTTGCTACAATTGCCGGCGAAAATCGCCGGCCAAGATGAAACTGAGCCTCAAGCGCCTGTTTGGGAGATCGATGACCGGGGGATTGAACCTGGCCGAAACGCCCTCTCCGCCTTCGCCGCGATCCGCGGCGCGGAAGACCGCGCTCGTGTCTCTGGCGCTCGTGCTTGCGATCGTCGGTGCGCTCGCCGGCGGTTACTACTTCGCGATGCGGCCTGTGACGCTGAAGATCGCGGTTGGTCCCGCCAACAGCGATGACATCAAGGTCGTGCAGGCGCTGACCCAGGCTTTCACGCAGAACAAGAGCCAGGTGCGGCTGCGCCCGATCCAGACCGACGGCGCCACCGCCAGCGCCAATGCCCTCGCTGAAGGCAAGGTCGATCTTGCCATCGTGCGCGGCGACCTCGATGTGCCGAAGAACGCACAGGCTGTCGCGACGCTGCGCAAGAACGTCGCGGTGCTGTGGGCCGTAGCAGGCAAGGGCAAGAAGAAGGGCGCGAAGGTCACCAAGATCGCACAGCTCGCCGGCCATCGCATCGGCGTCATCGGCCGCACCCAGGCCAACGTCAACCTGCTCAAGGTGATCCTGCAGCAATACGGCGTCGATCCCGCCAAGGTCGAGATCGTGCAATTCCCAGCCAACGAGGTTGCCGAGGCGATCAAGGCGCAGAAGGCCGACGTCTATCTCGCGGCCGGTCCCGTCAACAGCAAGATCACGGCGGACGCGATCGCGGCATCGGTCAGGGAGGGTGGCACGCCGACCTTCCTCGCCATCGATTCCGCCGACGCGATCGCGCAGAACCATCCGGTCTACGAATCCTCGGAGATTCCCGCAGGCACTTACGGCGGCTCACCCGATCGTCCGGACGAAGAGGTCAAGACGATCAGCTTCTCACACCACATCGTGGCGCGCAAAGGTGTGTCCGAAACCACCATCGCGGCGTTCACGCGCCAGCTCTTCGCCGTGCGCCAGCAACTGGTGACGGAATTCCCGCTGGCAGCGAAGATCGAGACGCCCGACACCGACAAGGATGCGGTGATCCCCGTGCATCCCGGCGCCGCCGCCTTCGTCGACGGCGAGGAAAAGACCTTTCTCGACAAATACAGCGATTACATCTGGTGGAGCCTGATGGCGCTCTCCGCCATGGGCTCGATCGGAGCCTGGTTTGCGGGCTATCTGAAGAAGGACGAGCGCGACAACAACAGCCATTTGCGCGACCGCCTGCTCGACATGATTGCCGCTGCGCGCAAGAGCGAGACCACCGAAGAGCTAGATCAGATGCAAACCGAGGCCGACGAGATCTTGCGCGATACGCTGCGCTGCTTCGATCACGGCGCGATCGAGGAAGCTGCGCTCACCGCGTTCAACATCGCACTCGACCAGTTCCATGCGGCCGTTGCCGACCGCAAGGCGGTGCTGTTCAGCCTGCCGCAGAACCTGCAACGCGCGAGCGCGCAGTTCAGAGCGGCCGGCAACGCGTAGCGCCTGCGCGTTATTGCTGCGTCACATTGTCTCAATATACGTTCACCGTCGTTCCGGGGCGCGCAACGCGCAAGCCCGGAATCCATGGCGCCGCATCCGCGACGGGAAATGGATTCCGGACTCGCGCCTGATGGCGCGCTCCGGAATGACGAGTCTTCCTGTGATCCCAGTTCGAAATCATCCTCCATGAACATCAAATTCTCCCGCCGCCGTTTCCTCACCACCAGCGCCGGCGCGCTTGGCGCAGTCGCGATGCCTTACCTGTCGCGCGCGGCCGACCGGCCGGCAGTGACTCATGGCGTGCAATCGGGCGACGTCACCGTCGACGGCGGCGTGGTGTGGGCGCGCACCGACCGGCCGGCGCAGATGCTGGTCGAGGTGGCGACGACTGATACGTTCAGGGATGCCCGCGCGCTGCCGCCGATCGCGGCGCTGCCCGAGAGCGACTTCACCGCAAAAATGCTGATCGAGAACCTGCCGGGCGGACAGGACATCTTCTATCGCGTCCGCTTCCGCGATCTCTCGCACGGCGCGGTCGAGGGCGAGCCGGTGACCGGCCGCTTCCGCACCGCGCCCGCCGACCGCCGCGACGTCAGCTTCGTCTGGGGCGGCGACGTCGCCGGCCAGGGCTGGGGCATCAACCCCGACGACGGCGGCATGTTCACTTTCGCCGCGATGCGCAAGCACCGTCCGGATTTCTTCCTGCACTCGGGCGATACGATCTACGCCGATAGTCCGATCCAATCCGAGGTGAAGCTCACCGACGGCAAGATCTGGAAGAACCTGACCATTCCGGAGAAGGCCAAGGTCGCCGAGACGCTGGACGAGTTCCGCGCCGCGCACAAATACAACCTCACCGACGACAATCTCCGTGCCTTCAATGCGGAAGTGCCGATCTTCGTGCAGTGGGACGACCACGAAGTCACCAACAACTGGTCGCTCTCGAAGGAGCTGCCGGCGATCTACAAGGAGCGCAACATCGCGCTGCTCGCCGCGCACGGGGCCCGCGCCTTCCACGAGATGTATCCGATGCGCGAGAGCATCAATGAGCCGGGCCGGGTCTATCGCCAGATCTCTTACGGCCCACATCTCGACGTGTTCGTGCTCGACGAGCGCAGCTATCGCGGCCCGAACGGCGCCAATCTGGAAACGGATTACGGACCGGCGAGCTACTTCCTCGGACCCGACCAGATCGCCTGGCTCAAGCGCGGTCTGCTCAATTCGCGTGCGACCTGGAAGGTGATCGCCTCCGACATGCCGCTCAGCCTCATCGTATCGGACACACCAAAGGGTGGCACGGAGGCAATCGCGCAAGGCGACGGTCCGGTGCGCGGCCGCGAGCTCGAGATCGCGGACATACTGCGCTTCATCAAGATGGCGCCGATCAGCAACACGGTATGGCTGACCGCGGACGTGCACTACGCCGCCGCGCATTATTACGATCCGAACAAGGCGCAATTCCAGGATTTCGAGCCGTTCTGGGAATTCGTCTCGGGCCCGCTGCATGCGGGCACTTTCGGTCCGAACGCGCTCGACAACACGTTTGGGCCGGAGGTGCGCTTCGTCAAGGCACCGGGCAAAGACAACCAGAATCTGCCGCCGTCAGCCGGCATGCAGTTCTTCGGTCACGTCAAGATCGACGGCGCCTCCGGCCAGATGACGGTGACACTGCGCGACCGCGCCGACGTCGCGCTGTGGTCGACCACGCTCGATCCGAAATTTGCCTGATGGCTAGAGCAGGATGAATTTGGTTGAATCGATGCGCGCTCAGGACTTTGGTTCACCTCTCCCGTAGGGAGAGGTCGGAGCGCATCGAAGATGCGATCCGGGTGAGGGGATCTGGTCTCTGGATGCCGCGGCCCCCTCACCCGAATTGCTGCGCAATCCGACCTCTCCCCTTGCAAGGGGAGAGGGCACAAGAATGCGCGGCGCACTATTTTGAACGTGATCGTGCTATGTTCTCCCCTGCATGAGCGGGGCTTTCCTTCACACCGTCTTTGACATCGCGGCGTGGCTGGCGGCTGCAGCTGCCGTCTGGTGGCTGTCGCGAAGACGCCTGGAATTTCCTGCGCAATCGTTCGAACTGCCCTACATCGCCGCCCTGGTGTTCGGTGCGGGTCTCGGTGCCTATTTGTTCGGATCGGTCAATCTGTGGCTGTCGGGCCAGAGCGGCATTGCGCGCTCGGTCGAGGGCGCGCTTGTCGGCGGCATCGTGGCGATCGAGCTCTACAAATGGTCCGCAGGCATCACTGTACGAACCGGCGCCCGTTTTGCCCTGCCGCTGGCGCTCGGCATCGCGATCGGGCGGCTCGGCTGCTACTTCGCGGGACTCGACGATTTCACTTACGGCACGCCGACGGGGCTGCCCATCGGACATGATTTCGGCGACGGCATCCTTCGACATCCGGTGCAGCTCTACGAGAGCGCCGCCATGGGCGTGTTCGCGCTTCTCTATGCGCTGGCGGTCTTGAACCGAAACGGCTTTGTGGTCACCAATGGTTTCTACCTCGTCCTCATCTATTATGGAACGCAGCGCTTCCTGTGGGAATTCCTCAAGCCCTATGGCACGCTGATCGGCCCCTTCACGCTGTTTCACCTGCTGTCGCTGTCCATCCTGCTCTACGCCGCATTCATGCTGGCGACAGCGCCCAAAGCGAGATCCCTGCATGAACGCGCCGTTGCATAAGTCGCGTCCCTATATCTTCTGGGGCCAGACCCAGTCCCTCTGCGAGACCTGCCTGGATCTCGTGCCGACCAAGATCCAGATTCTCGGCAACGAGGTCTGGTACGAAAAACGCTGCAAGCAGCACGGCGTCCAGTCGACGCTGGTGTCGACGGACGCGGCCTATTGGCGCCTGTGCAAGGATTTCATCAAGCCCGGCGATCGGCCGCTGCAATTCCAGCAGCGCACGGAATTCGGCTGCCCCTATGATTGCGGCCTGTGCCCCGACCACGAGCAGCATTCCTGCCTGGCGCTGATCGAGATCACCGAGCACTGCAATCTCACCTGCCCGGTGTGCTTCGCCGAATCCTCGCCCACGCGGACGAAATTCACGCCGCTCGCGACGGTCGAGAAGATGCTGGACGCCCTGGTCGCGAGCGAAGGCGAACCCGACCTGGTGCAGATTTCCGGCGGCGAGCCGACGCTGCACCCGGATTTCTTCGAGATTCTGGAGGCCGTCCGCGCTCGCCCGATCCGCCACGTCATGATCAACACCAACGGCCTGCGCATTGCCCGCGAGAAGGATTTCGTGGCGCGGCTCGCCGAGAACAAGCGCGGGCTGGAGGTCTATCTCCAGTTCGATTCGCTGCAGCGCGATGCGCTGATCAATCTGCGCGGCGCAGACCTGCGAAAAATCCGCCAGCAGGCACTGGAGAATCTCGAGCTTTACGGCGTTTCGACCACGCTGGTCGCGACCATCAAGCGCGGCGTCAACGATGCCGAGATCGGCGACATCGTCCGCCATGCGCTCACCTGGACATGCGTGCGCGGCGTCACGCTGCAGCCGGTGCAGGATGCCGGCCGCAACGAGAATTTCGCCAAGAATACCGACCGCATCATGCTGTCGGAGATCCGCAAGCGCGTCGTCGAGACCGGCGTGTTTGGCGACAAGGACATGATTCCGCTGCCCTGCAACCCCGAAAGCATCTCGATCGGCTATGGCCTGCGCAATGGCGAGAAGGTGCTGCCGCTGACATCGCTGTTACCGCAGGAGCAGCTCGTCGCGGTGATGCCCAACACGATCAGCCCGGAGAAATATCCGGTGCTGCGGGAGAAATTCGTCGATCTATTTTCGCTGTCATCGGGCCCACTGAACACCAGCGAGCGCGTCTGCGAATTGCTGTGCTGCCTGCCGAGCTTCGAGGTGCCGCAAGGTCTCACTTACGAGAACGTCTTCCGCGTCACCATCGTGCAGTTTCTCGATCGCTTCAATTTCTGTATCGGCAACGTCAAGCGCAGCTGCATCCATTTCGTGACCGAGCAGGGCGCGATCATTCCGTTCGACACCTACAATCTGTTCTATCGCAACGGCGCAATCGGCCGTATCCGCGCCGGGCTCGAAGGGCAGACTTATCGCGAGGCAAGGCAGAGCGAGGAGGCACCACGATGAGCGATACGCCACCACCGGTTCTGCCGCCCGTCCCGACGCCCGTTGAACCACGCAGCGGCTGCCTCACTGCGTTCATGGTGATTTCAGGGGTGATCCTGCTGCTTCCGGGTCTATGCGCCCTGCTGTTCGGCGGAGCTTCGGTGATCGACGGAGGCAAGATCGACTCGGACATCGCGCCGCTGGTCTTCCTGGGACTGGTCGTCGGCATCGGAGGCGTCGTCCTGATCTGGGCGGCCATCAGGGGGCGAAAGGCCCCCGCCCATCCCGGAACTCAGCCCTAACCCCCGGAGATTCCCGGACAAAATTCAGTCAACCAACGGCCAAAGAACACATTGTTTTTTGGCGTTTTTTGCATATATTGCGCCGCAACGCGTAGGGCGCCCGGTCTGATATGGCCGGGCTTCCTTTTTGGGCGGCGAGCGCCCGTTTCCAGTCTTCCAGCGTTGTTTCGAGAAGAGGTCCCGGTCCGACCGGCGAGATCGCGCTTAACCCATTGTTCGAACGCAAAGAAGCTCACTCATGAACCTCCGCAACGTCGCCATCATCGCCCACGTCGACCACGGCAAGACGACCCTGGTCGACCGTCTCCTCCAGCAATCCGGCACGTTCCGCGAGAACCAGAAGGTGACTGAGCGCGCCATGGACTCCAACGATCTGGAGCGCGAGCGCGGCATCACCATTCTGGCCAAGGCGGCCTCGGTGCAGTGGAAGGACACCCGCGTCAACATCGTCGACACCCCCGGCCACGCCGATTTCGGCGGCGAGGTCGAGCGCATCCTCAACATGGTGGACGGCGCGCTGGTGCTCGTGGACGCAGCCGAAGGCCCGCTGCCGCAGACCAAGTTCGTGGTCTCCAAGGCGCTCAAGGTCGGCCTGAAGCCGATCGTCGTCATCAACAAGGTCGACCGTCCCGACGCGCGCCCGACCGAGGTCATCAACGAGGTGTTCGACCTGTTCGCGGCACTCGATGCCAGCGAGGAGCAGCTCGACTTCCCGATTCTCTACGGCTCGGCCAAGCAGGGCTGGATGGCCGAGAGCCCCGAAGGTCCGAAGGACAAGGGCATGGAGCCGCTGTTCGACCTGATCCTGCGCCACGTCGCGCCGCCGAAGGTTGAGGAAGGTCCGTTCAAGATGATCGGCACCATCCTGGAGGCTAACCCCTATCTCGGCCGCATCATCACCGGCCGCATTTCTTCCGGCGTGCTCAAGCCGAACCAGCAGGTCAAGGTGCTCAACGCCGATGGCAAGCTGGTCGAGTCCGGGCGTATCACCAAGATCCTGGCGTTCCGTGGCCTGGAGCGTACGCCGCTCGATGAAGCCGAAGCCGGCGACATCGTTGCGATTGCGGGTCTGACCAAGGGCACCGTTGCCGACACGTTCTGCGATCCGACCGTGGAAGTGCCGCTGCCGGCGCAGCCGATCGATCCGCCGACGGTGTCGATGTCGTTCATCGTCAACAACTCTCCGCTCGCCGGCACCGAAGGCGACAAGGTGACGAGCCGCATGATCCGCGACCGTCTCTTGCGCGAAGCCGAGGGCAATGTCGCGCTGCGCGTCGTCGAAGCCGCCGACAAGGACGCGATGGAAGTCTCGGGCCGCGGCGAATTGCAGCTTGCGATCCTGATCGAGACCATGCGCCGCGAGGGCTTTGAGCTCTCGGTGTCGCGCCCGCGCGTCGTGTTCCAGAAGGACGAGGCCACCGGCGCCACCATGGAGCCGATCGAGGAGGTCGTCATCGACGTCGATGAGGAGCATTCCGGCGTCGTCGTGCAGAAGATGAGCGAGCGCAAGGCCGAGCTGATCGAGATGAAGCCGTCCGGCGGCAACCGCCAGCGCCTGGTATTCTACGCGCCGACCCGCGGCCTGATCGGCTATCAGGGCGAGCTGCTCACCGACACCCGCGGCACCGCGATCATGAACCGCCTGTTCCACGGCTATGCCCCGTACAAGGGCGAGATCCAGGGACGCCGCAACGGCGTCCTGATCTCCAATGACCAGGGCGACGCCGTGGCCTATGCCATGTTCAAGCTGGAAGACCGCGGCCCGATGATGATCGAGCCGGGCTGGAAGGTCTATCGCGGCATGATCGTCGGCGAGCACACCCGCGACAACGATCTCGAGATCAACGTGCTCAAGGGCAAGCAGCTCACCAATATCCGCACGACATCGAAGGACGAAGCGGTGCGCCTGACCCCGCCGATCCGCATGACCCTGGAAAAGGCGCTCGCCTATATCGAGGACGACGAGCTCGTCGAGGTCACGCCGAAGTCGATCCGCCTGCGCAAGAAGCACCTCGACCCGAACGAGCGCAAGCGCGCGGAGAAGGCCAAGGAAGCGGTGGCGTAAAGCCACTGGTCTCCGTAGTGCCGTAGGGTGGGCAAAGCGAAGCGTGCCCACCACTTGAAATCCCGATCGACAATGGTGGGCACGGCGCAAGGGCGCCTTTGCCCACCCTACGAAACTGTCTCTGGAATGCTGAATCATCCGCTCCAGTACGCAATTGCGCTACAAGGCGGGTGATGACGGCTATGCTTGCGGCGGCTTCAGCACACTCAGCGAACGTGCTAGAGCCCGCCTATGACTTCCCTCCCCTCCTCCGTCGACGTCGCGATCATCGGCGCCGGTGCCGCCGGCCTCGGCGCCGCGCACGCGCTGGCGGGCTGCGGCCTCTCCGTGATCGTGCTGGAGGCGCGTGACCGGCTCGGCGGCCGCGCCTGGACGGTGCAGGCCTCGCCCGAGGTCGTCTTCGACGTCGGCTGCGGCTGGCTGCACTCGGCCGACAAGAACTCCTTCGCTCTAATCGCGAAGCAGCTCGGATTCGAGGTCAACACGGCCCTGCCGCCCTGGCGCGAGCGCGCCTTCGGCAACGCCTTTCCGCAAACCGATCGCGACGATTTCATGCGCGCGATGGAGGCGTTCTATGAGCGCCTCTGGCAGGCCGCGCAAAAGGGCAAGGACGGACCCGCGAGCCTGAGCCTCGAGCCGGGCAACCGCTGGAATCCGATGATCGATGCGGTCTCGACCTACGTCAATGGCTGCGAATTGGAGGACATGTCGACGCTGGACTGGGACGCCTATGAGGACAGTGACCTCAACTGGCGCGTCCGCCGCGGCTATGGCACGCTGATTGCCGCCTATGGCGCGCCGGTCACGGTGGCCCTGAGCTGCAACGTTACATTGGTCGATCATTCCGGTCAGCGCATCCGGCTCGAAACATCGCGGGGCACGCTGACCGCGGACAAGGTGATCGTCACCGTCCCGACCAATCTGATCGCCGATGAGACGATCCGTTTTTCACCACCGTTGCCGGCCAAGATCGATGCCGCCGCCGGACTGCCGCTCGGCGTCGACGACAAGGTGACGCTGGCGCTCGATGGCGCCGAAGCCTTCCCGATCGAAGGCAATCTGCGCGGCGCCACCATGCGCACCGAGATGGGCACCTACCACATCCGCCCGTTCGGCCAGCCCTGCATCGAAGGCTTTTTCGGCGGCAGCTTTGCGCGCGAGCTGGAAGACGCCGGCGAAGGCGCCATCGCCGCGCAGAGCATCGACGAGATCGCGGGTTTTCTCGGCAACGACATCCGGCGCAAGCTGAGGCCGCTGTATGAGTCGCGCTGGGCGCGCGATCCCTTCGCCGGAGGCTCCTATTCACATGCGCTGCCCGGGCACGCCGGAGATCGTGCTGTGCTCGCGGAGCCAGTGGACGGACGGTTGTTCTTCGCCGGAGAGGCAACGTCGCCGAATTTCTTCACGACGGCGCATGGAGCGCGGGACAGCGGGGAGCGGGCGGCCAACGAGGCGCTCGCGGCCCTTCGCAAGCCCTAGCCACGACCTCCGTCATTGCGAGCGCAGCGAAGCAATCCAGACTGCCGCCGCGGCAAGATCCTGGATTGCTTCGCTACGCTCGCAGTGAGCGCGTCACTCGATCACCCTCGCCCGTAAATCGGCATCGGGCACGAAGCAGGTGTCGTACTTGCCGAAGATGCGATAGCGGTTGCGTGCGACAAGGCTGTAGACGGGGTCCCTTAACAGCCTCGGCACGGCGAACAACGCGCGCACCCAGCCCCAGCCAGGGAGCAGCGACAGCACGGTCAGCGCGGCGTCCGACTTCAAATACACCTCGCCGCCATGGACTACCGCATTGGTATCTGGATCGTGCGGATCGATGCCGAACGTCTTCGCGAGCCGGGTCCCGTAGTCCGATTGGATCGGCGTGAAACGGAACCGCTTCGCCGTGTCGCGCTTGGCAACGAAACGAACCCAGCGCGAGCAGAAGATGCAGACGCCGTCATACAGGATCACGTCGTCGTCGGGCCATTTGCTCATCAGCGATTATCCAGCGTCAGGAGAGCCACCAGCATCAGCACGATGGCTGGTCCGGTCTTCACCAAAGCACCTAACGGCTCGATCCAGAGATCGGGCGTGAGGATGGCTGCACCCACCATGTAGCCCAGCGAGGCGACGATGCCTGCAGCGAGCCCGATCGCCGCGGTGCGGCGAAAGCCGATCAGCACGCCGATGCTCATATCCATCAGGCTGGTGCCGATGGTGATGGGATCGACCAGCGCGGGCGGGAAGTTATGCGCGATCAAGATTCCGGCGGCGGCACGATAGGACACGAACAGCGCGATGAAACCCGAGACGAGCCAGAATGCGACCAGGCTTGCGAAGATCAGCGCCTTGATCAGGAACAGCCGTGCGAACCATTTGTCCTGGATACTTGCGGGATGGCGGCCGATCGTCCCAGCCAATGTCTTCGGCGCGATGCCCGTGGCTGCGATCCACGCCGAGGGATCGCCGGTCACGCCACGGCGCAACTCCGCGATAGCGGTGGAACGCAGCGGTGGCATCCAACCGAGATGATTGGCTAAATCGCCGATTTTGGCGCCGAGATCGAGCAGGAGGGCCGGCATCACGAGACGCGGCCAGGTGGCCGTGCCGAACGCGTGGCGAAACTGTTTGATGATGCCGGCCATCGTGACCGGTTCTGCCTGCATCAGGTCCCAGCTCACGGCTTTCACGGAGGCGTCGTCGATATCGCGCGCGGCGAGCCAGGCGATGGTGGCGGCGATGTCCTCGACCGCGACGGGCTGGAAGAGCGTTGCCATTTCCTTATCCGGCAGGTTGATCGGAAAAGCGGCGAGCGCACGCAGCATGGCGCTGCCGCCATAGGCTGACGGCGCAACCACGAAGCCCGGCCGCAGGACGGCATGGGGAATGCCGGAGGCCGCGATCAGACGTTCGGCTTCGCGTTTGGTCGTTGCGAAGGCGGTGCGATCCGCCTCCACCACCCCGGGGATCGAGATGTGCACCAGGCGGATCGCACGGCCGCTAGCGCCAATCGCCCGAACCAGGCGCGCAACGAAATCACGATGCACGACATTTGTGTCGCTGCCGGGCCCGTCCTGGAGCACGCCGAGGCAGTTCACGACGACATCGACGGCATGTTCGCTGAGGAGACGCGCCAGCGCAGCCGCATCGAGGATGAGGATCGGCAGTTCGATGTCCAGCGCGCTCATCTGCTGCGCCGGCGACAGGCTGCGTGCCACGCCGACAACGCGAAAGCCACGCGCGCGCAGATCGTCGGTGACGAAGCGGCCGATCAGGCCGGAGGCGCCGAACAGCAAGATGGTTCGCTTACTCATTGCGCCCCTCAAAACGGTTTTGCGATCATCAGCCAGAGGATCAGCATCGTCGCGCCGAAGCCGGGGAAGCCGAATAAGAACCAGCGGCGGAACAGAACGAAATAGCGCTTCGGAAGCGCGTTGCACTGTTCGGCCGCCTTGCGCGCGAGGTCGCGCATCTCGATCTGCATGAAGACGACGGGGACCCAGAACAGGCCTGCGACGGTATACAGCGCCAGCGAAGTCAGCAACCAGCGCTCGGTGAGCGACGTCGCCGAGAGCATCATCAGCAGGCCGCCCGTGACCGGGTGGAGGATCACGGCCGACAGCGTGAAGATCGCATCCGCGATCACGACCACGGCGGCAGTGCGCGCGATGAATGCCACGTCCTGCGTGCGATGCGCCATCAGCATGAAGAAGGCGATGCCGGTTCCGGTGCCGAGGATGACGATGGCGCCGAGCACATGCAGAAATTTGACCAGGAAATACAGCGTCATGGCTTCTTGGTCGCCATTGGCTTGGGCTGGTCCAGCGCACGCGCGAGATCGCCGCTTGCGGCTTTGACGCCGACCTCGGTTTCGACCATCCAATGACCCTCGCTGCCGACGGCCGGCAGGGTGCGGAAGTCGGCTTTGCCGCCAGCACCGCGAAACGCCTCGACCAACCTTTGGGAAAATGCCGGTGCGAAGTAACTGTCATTGTCCGCAACGAGCCACGTGACGGGAATGCGCGCGGCCTTGCCGAATTCGGCTGCGGCCGCAAGGAGCGTTTGCGGCGCGCAGATCCTGTTCGGCTCATCATTGGCATGGCCGCCGCGCCCCGGTGCGAATGCAATGATCGCGGAGACCGCCTTCGGATCGGCATTGGCGAGCGCCAGCGCACCCCAGCCGCCCGCGGAATGGCCGAGCACGATCGCGGCATCTTTGCGGATAAATTCCTGCTTTCGCAGATAGTCCAGCGCGAGCGAGATTTGGTCGGCCGTCGCGCGGGCCGATCGCGCGTAATCCGCCTCGTCGCAGCTGCCCTGGTCCTCGACATAGCGGCCACCGGTCGCGCCATGGCCGAGCCGCTCCGGCACCAGCACGGCAAAGCCGCGCGCGACGAGATACGCCGAGAGCGCGCGGTATTCCGGCCGCGGCATTTGCGCGCGACGTAAGCCATTCTGCGTCGAGGCGTGGGCGATGACCGCGAGCCGGAACGGGCCGGCACCGAGGGGACGAAACAGCAGCGCATGCGCGGCCATGCCGGTATCCGGCGATGGCACGCGCCACTCTTGCCGGCGAAACGGTTCGCCCTCCTCGCCCAATGGACCAAACGTGACCTGAGCGCACAGAGGTGACGCAGTCAGCACGGCGAGCAAAGACAGAACCGCAGGGGTGATGAGGAGCCGCATGAATTGCCAGAGGAGGCGGACACGAACAGCAATGGCCACACTAATAGGAACGAATCACTCCGGGCAGACTTTCTGCGCTGCCATTGCCATTCATTCGTTGCCGCAGCGAGTTTTACACCGACACATGGCGGGCCACTGCCATCCAAAACGCCGGCTTGTCCTCTTTCGGGACAACAGGGTTGAAATACTGATGCAGAAAGTCCACACGTTAACCGATAATTAACGATAGGTCTTGCCGCCGGCGCGGCGACTTGGTTTGATCGCCTCCATGAGCACAACCCTGATCGAGGTCCGGCCGGCCAAAGCCGCAGATGCAACTGCGGTGGCGTCGACCCATGACGAAGCTTGGCGCTCGGCCTATCAGGGCATCATCCCCGGCGCCGAGCTGGAAAAGCTGATCAACCGCCGCGGTCCACAGTGGTGGGACAGTGCGATTCGCAAGGGCAGCCGCGTCAGCGTGCTGGTGTTCGGCGACAAGATCGCGGGCTATGCCAATTACGGCCGCAACCGCGCCCGCAGCCTGCATTTCGACGGCGAGATCTACGAGCTCTATCTGCGGCCGGAATTCCAGGGCCTCGGCTTCGGCCGCCGCCTGTTCGCCGCCGCCCGCCGCGACCTGATGCAGAGCGGCCTGAAGAGCATGGTGGTGTGGGCGCTTTCGGACAACGATCCGGCCACCGAGTTCTACCGTGCCCTGGGCGGCCGAATGGTGGCGCGCTCCTCGGAGCGGTTCGGGCCGAAGTCGCTCGACAAGGTTGCCTTCGCTTGGACCAATTGAGCTGCTGAAACCTGAATCGGCAGCGTTTTCCATCC
The DNA here is from genome assembly GCF_004212635.1 of Bradyrhizobium genosp. SA-3. Taxonomy (GTDB): domain Bacteria; phylum Pseudomonadota; class Alphaproteobacteria; order Rhizobiales; family Xanthobacteraceae; genus Bradyrhizobium. The sequence continues at coordinate 25,574 of NZ_PSRT01000075.1, forward strand.
GTCGATACCGCCCGCCTTTTGCGCCGGTGATCGCCGGATTCATTATTTCACAAAAACGCGATGGATCAGCGGGCCAAGCCCGCGTATGACAGCGCCAAAATCGCTGCCGGGCGCGATTTCACCTCGGCAACAACGGAGCCTTGAATGCGTATCGATGCGGTCTCGATCGGGAAGAACGTACCCCACGACGTCAATGTCATCATCGAAGTCCCCGTGGGCGGCGAACCGATCAAATACGAGATGGACAAGGAGGCCGGCACGCTCGTCGTCGATCGCTTCCTCTACACGCCGATGCGTTACCCCGGGAACTATGGCTTCATCCCGCACACGCTGTCGGATGACGGCGATCCCTGCGACGTGCTGATCATCAACACCCGCGCCATCATTCCCGGTGCCGTCATGAGCGTGCGCCCGGTCGGCGTGCTGTTCATGGAAGACGAAGCCGGCGGGGACGAGAAGATTCTGGCGGTGCCGTCATCGAAGCTGACGCAGCGCTACGACAAGGTGAAGAGCTATTCCGACCTGCCGGATATTACGCTCCAGCAGATCCAGCACTTCTTCGAGCACTACAAGGATCTCGAGAAGGGCAAGTGGGTGAAGATTTTGCGCTGGGGCGGCCCGGAGGAAGCGCACAAGCTGATCCTCGAGGGCATCGATCGCGAGAAGAAGAAGGCCTGAATTTTGGTGTCCCGGACGCGATGCGGCACGAAGTGACGCGTCGCAGAGCCGGGACCCATGGTGCCACTTGCACTGGGCCCCGGCTCTGCAGCGCATCGTTTCACGCTGCGCTGCGTCCGGCGCACGACAGCTTGAACTACACCGCCGGCTTCGGCAGCCCTGCGATCGCGCAGGCGGCGCGGAGCGTGTTCACCAGCAGGCAGGCGACCGTCATCTGGCCGACGCCGCCCGGCACCGGCGTGATCGCGCCGGCAACCCCAAGCGCTTCCTGATAGGCGACGTCGCCGACGAGGCGCGTCTTGCCGTCTGTTTTGGGGATGCGGTTGATGCCGACGTCGATCACGGTCGCGCCCGGCTTCAGCCAGTCGCCGCGCACCATCTCCGGCTTGCCGACCGCGGCATAGACGAGGTCTGCGCGCTTGACGAGGCCGGGCAGGTCGCGCGAGCGCGAATGCGCGATCGTGACCGTGGCGTTCTCGTTCAGCAGCAATTGCACCAACGGACGGCCGACCAGGTTGGAGCGGCCGAGGACGATGGCGTTCATGCCTTCGAGCGAGGCGTGCACACTCTTGGTCAGGATGATGCAGCCGAGCGGCGTGCAGGGCGACAGCGCCTCAAAACCGCCGGCGAGCCGGCCGGCATTGTTCGGATGCAGGCCATCGACATCCTTGGCAGGATCGATGGCGTTGATGACGGCCTCGGTGTTCAGCCCCTTCGGCAGCGGCAGTTGCACCAGAATGCCGTGCACGGCCGGATCGCGGTTGAGCTTTGCGACGAGCGCCAGCAGATCTGCCTGGGAGACGTCGGCCGGCAGCTTGTGCTCGAATGAGGCCATGCCGGCGCCTTGCGTCTGGGTGTGCTTGGAGCGGACATAGACCTCGCTGGCGGGGTCGTTGCCGACCAGCACCACCGCGAGGCCGGGGACCAGATTGTGCTCGCGCTTGACGCGGGCGACCTCCTCGGCGACGCGGCCGCGAAGCTCCGCGGCAATGACTTTTCCATCGATGATGTTGGCGGTCATGTCAGTTCCCTCAGTCTTTCGATTTAGCCGACACGAGCTGGCGCAGGGCTTCTCCGAGCCGCACCGGGTCGCCGTCGACCGCGATCTGCTTCAACCGCGAGGTAGCTCCCGATAGCAATTTTACGCTGGCCTTGGGCACGCCAAGCGATTTCGCCAGTAGCACCAGAACGGCCTTGTTGGCCTCGCCCCCATCGGCGATCGCACGCACCCGCACCTTGAGCACGCTGCGGCCGTCGGAGAGCTGCTCGACCCCGTCGACGTCGTCGCGGCCGCCGCGCGGCGTCACCCGCAGCGCGATGCTGACGCCTGCGGCAGAGATGCGCCAGGGTTCTTTGGCAACCAAGGCGCTCCAGCCCGCTTAGATCACGTTCGGGTAAACGTAGTACAGGATCACCCGCTCGATGAACATGATCAGCAGGATCAGGATGATCGGCGAGATGTCGAGGCCGCCGAGACTGGGCAGGAAATTGCGAATCGGTGTCAGCAGGGGCTCGGTGATCCGATACAGGAACTCCGCCACCGCCGAGACGAACTGGTTGCGGGTGTTCACCACGTTGAAGGCAATCAGCCAGGACAGGATCGCGGCCGCGATCAGCAGCCAGACGTAGAGATCGAGCACGATGATGACGATGTCGAGAACGGCACGCATGGCTTTTGAAAACTCTGGCTCCGGTCGGGATTGACGCCGTTTGCTTGATATCGGTTCCCCCCGACCCAAACAAGGGAAGTCGGCACCCGGATGGCTAAAACGGGGCTACACCTGTCCTTGACTTGACCTTGGCGGGGACTTAAATGGCGCCCGGTTGTCGGCCGCGTTCACCAGAGCGGCCAGCAAAGGGGCCATAGCTCAGCTGGGAGAGCGCGTCGTTCGCAATGACGAGGTCGGCGGTTCGATCCCGCCTGGCTCCACCAGCCTTCGCTCGCTTCGCGAGCTACGGCTAGGCAAGCCCGGGAAGTCCCTCGTAGCGAAGTGAACGAAGGCTGCCTCGCCATAGCCCGAAGGGCGACGGCGGGCTCTATCGGGACGAGTCCCCTACCTCCCCGTGAACCTCGGCTGCCGCTTCTCCATAAAACTCGCCACGCCCTCCCGGAAATCGCTGCCGTTCAGCGCCACCATCATCTCCCGGTTGGCGTCGATCGTCGCCTCGGCCAGGGTCTGGAACGGCACCTCGTAGAGCTGCCGCTTGATCACGGCCATCGCGCTCGGTGAGACGAAATCGGCGAGGTCGCGCGCATAGGCATAGGTCTCCTCGCGCAGCTTCTCGGGAGGACAGAGCCGGTTCACCAGCCCGATCCGCAACGCTTCGTCGCTGCTCACGCGCCTTGCCGAGAGCAACAGATCCAGCGCATGGGCGTGGCCGACGATGCGCGGCAACATCCAGCTGATGCCGTGCTCGGCAATCAGACCGCGCCGTGCGAAGGCGGTCGTGAACACCGTGTTGTCGGCGGCAAAGCGCAGATCGCAATAGAGCGCGTGGACGAGGCCGATGCCGGCGGTCGCGCCGTTGAGCATGGCGATGACGGGCTTTCCGATCGACGGATAGAAGCCGTAGCGCGTCTGCCAGTCCGGGCGACGGTTCATGTCGAACGGCGGCAGATTCGAGGCGCGCCCGACGTCATTGGGATCGAGCCCTTTCAGCGCATCCATGTCGGCGCCGGCGCAGAAGGCGCGGCCCGCGCCGGTGAGCACGATGACGCGGACATTGTCGTCGGCGCTTGAGGCTTCCATCGCGTGACGCACGTCGCGCTCCATCGTCTGCGTCCACGCATTCATGCGGTCCGGGCGATCGAGCGTGATGGTCGCGATCCTGTCGCTCACCTCATAGAGAATGTGTTCATAGGCCATGGCGCCCTCCCTTTGCTTGCTGGCGCAATTTCGCATGCGCGCGTTGGGAAAGAGCCTAGCATATAAAGGGACGAGGCAGGGGCTTGCGCGCAGGCGCGATTCACTCGGCGGCTTGCGCCAGCACCGGCCGGCGCGCCACCCAGCCATTGATGAAGTGATCGAGCCAGGCGCGCTCCGCGAGGTCGTAGACGGCACGATCCGCGAAATGATGATGCCGCTGCCGCGCGCCGGGCGCGCTGAAGCCGTCATAGCCGCGCGTGGTCCAGCAATGCATCATCGCGTAGGTCACGTCCGGATGAAACTGCACGCCGAAGGCGTTGCCGGCCCGAAACGCCTGCACCGGAAAATCATCACCTTCCGCGAGCAGCTCGGCACCAACCGGCAGCTCAAATCCCTCGCGATGCCAATGATAGACCTGCGCAGGCCAATCCGGGCAGAGCGCGTGGCCCGCAGCAGTCGGCCTGATCGGGTAATAGCCGATCTGGGTCAGCGCATCCGCATGCGGCGCGACACGGGCCCCTAGCTGCATCGCGAGCATCTGCGCGCCGAGGCAGATGCCAAGGAACGGACGCTGCTCACGCAGCGGAATTTCGATCCAGTCGATCTCGCGGCGGATATAGTCGTCGGAATCATTGGCGCTCATCGGACCGCCGAAGAACACGGCGCCGGCATGCCGATCGAGCGTGGCGGGCAGGGGATCGCCGAAGCGGGGTCGGCGAATGTCGAGGCGATGGCCGAGCGCGCGCAGCACATTGCCGACCCGGCCGGGCGTCGAGGATTCCTGGTGCAGGACGATCAGAACCGGCAACCGGGCTTCGGAAGCGGCGGCGGCCGCGCCCGGCGTCCTCCTTCGGAAGGGCACCAATTCTGCGTCACCAAACCTGTCCGTCCGGAACGACATGGCCTCTGCGAGTGCTATCGGTTCAGACCGCCAGCATAGCTAAGCGATGGTTAACATCGTGTGAGTTCGCGCACACATACCGATTGAAGCAAGCTCCGGGCCACTACGGGTGCTTCAAAGTTTTCTCTAGTGCCTGCGCCTCTGAAACCGGCTGGTGGCGGCCAGGATGAAGCCGCGCGGGAAGAAACGCAGCGCCAACGGCACAATCTTGATGCCCAGACCAGGCAGCACTGCCCGTTTGTTGGCCATCAGGCCACGATATGCATCGCGTGCAACATCGGCAGCGGAGACGTTGAGAACGGCCGTATCATGTTGGGAGCCGACACCGGCGCGCGCCTGGAATTCGGTGGGCACCGGACCCGGGCAAAGTACGGTGACGCGAACGCCGCGCGGCGCGAGCTCCGCCCGCAAGGCTTCGGTGAACGAAATTACGTAGGCCTTGGACGCGTAGTAGACGGCCATGCCGGGGCCAGGCAGAAAGCCGGCGACCGATCCGACATTGAGAAGACCGCCCTTGTTCTTGATGAGCTGATCGGCAAAGCGCAGCGACAGATCCGTCAGGGCCCGGACGTTGACATCGACGATGCCGAGCTGCGCGACGCGATCGCGCTCGATCGCATCGCCGAACACGCCGAAGCCGGCATTGTTGACGAGATGATCGAGCTCGACGCCTTCGGCGGCAAGTGCTGCCGCGATCTTCTCCCCGGCATCCGCTTGCTCGAGATCGCAGGCGATCACGATCGGCTTCTTGCCGCCCCTGGCGGCCAGCTCAGTGGCGAGCGACTCCAGCCGATCCGCCCGGCGCGCCGTCAATGCGAGGCGATGCCCATTGGCAGCAAACACACGCGCCAGCTCCGTGCCGATGCCCGCCGAGGCACCGGTGATCAGCGTCACCCGCTCAGTCACGATCGAAGACTCTTGAATTCAAGTTTTTGGCCCCGCAATGGCGGAACGAGAGCACAGGCCGCGCGCGACATGCAAGCTGCGCCGCCAGCATGGCCGCTTGAGCAGAACGACAGGCCGCGCTGAAAAACCGTTGATTTGCAGGCGGATTCAGCGCAGGCGGCGGATAAATTAAAGTTTCGTCATGTGTCCGGGCAGGCCGCGATTCGTCGTGTCTAGAGCCGTCAGCCGCCGACAGCGTTGTCCTTGACTTGGCCGCCGACACGGTCCGCGACCGCGTGCTTCAGGTCGATCCGGTCGCGTTGCGAAATCCCGAGCAGGTCGGAGGCGCGCCAGACGACGTTGTCCTCGAATTCGCTGACCTGACCGTCGGCATAGACCAGCTCCCACATCATCTGCACGATGCGTTTGCGACCCTCTTCGTCGAGCGAGCGCATGATGACGCTGGTGAAATGATAGAGATCGACCGCCTCGCCCTCGACCTGGGTGGCGTCGGCGATCAGCCGATCCGCGGTGCCGCGATCGAGCCCAAAATGGCTTTCGATCAGGCTGTGCAGCTTGCGCTGCTCGGCCGCGCTCGGCTGTCCGTCCAGCGAGACCACGTGAATCAGCAGCGCCGTGGCCGCCAGCCGATAGTCGCTGTCGCCAAATGCGCGGTCCTGATCATGGGGAGCAACAATGTCGGCAATGAATTGGCGCAGGCCGTCGAGCATAAAGTCCTACCGAGATCGATAAAGCCGCGAGGGCGGCCGTTACCAGTATCATATGAGCAGCAAACTCAACCGGCGCAATGTGCGTCAGTTCCGCGCGCTACATTACGTTTCGGCAATATGGGCGGCCTCGTTCACATCATGTTCGGGCATGACGACGGGAGAGCGTGGCCCATACCTGCCTCCACAACGTCATTGCGTGCAGCGAAGCAATCCAGACTGCCCCCGCGGAGAGATTCTGGATTGCTTCGCTGCGCTCGCAATGACGGAGTATGCGGCGACGTCCTCGCATCCCTCACGGTATCTCATACACCACCATCTTGTCGGCGATGCCGCGCAGCGCGGCCTGTTTCTGGATCGGCTTGATCTCGCGCTGCTGAAGGATTTCAGCGACCGCGGGCGCATCGAGCACCGGGCCGGTGATGTGAATTTCCTGCGCGGTCGACAGGCTTTGCACGCGCGAGGCGATGTTGACGGTCTGGCCGAAATAATCCTGGCGCTCGTTCAGCATCACCGCAAGACACGGACCTTCATGGATGCCGATCTTGACGATGAGGTCGGCGGTGCCGCGCTTTTTGTTGAGTTCGTCCATCGCCGCGCGCATCCGCAGGCCCGCGACGATGGCGTGCTCGGGACGGACGAAGGTCGCCATCACGGCATCGCCGATCGTTTTCACCACCGCACCCTTCTCGGAGGAGATGATCTCGAGCAGCGCGTGGAAATGCGCGCGCACGAGATCGAAGGCGGCGAGATCGCCGACGCGCTCATAAAGCGCTGTCGATCCCTTCAGGTCGGTGAACAGGAACGTCAGCGAGGTGATCTGGAGCCGCTGGTCGAGACTGAGATTGTCCGCCTTGAAGACGTCGCGGAAGGTCTGGTTCGACAGCATCCGCTTGGCAGTGAGGAACGGCTTGCGCTTGCCGATGAGGTGATGAAGCGCCTCGGCCGCGATGAACACCGACGGCAGAACGCGCACACCGGCCTGGTTTTCCAGCGACAGGCGCAGCGGACCCGGCCGCATGGTCGTGGTCCCCGTCGGGGCCTGCACCTTGTTGTACATGATGGCGAGCTGCTGGCGGTCCTTGGTCGGCTCGCCCTGGACATCGATGAAATGAGCGGCGTGCGTCACCGGCTCAAAGATGATGACGAAATCACTCGGCAATTGCAGCGACATCGTCGCCTTCTCGCCGGCCGGCAGCTCCATCGTATCCAGCGTCACCTCGTTGGCCAGCGTCGCAAACGATTCCTTGTTGAAGTCGACGCCGGAGCTCCAGAACACCTGCTTGAAATATTCCCACACCGGAAGCGTATCGGGATCGTGCGCCGCGATGCGCCGGACGCGCGGATTCACGGTGAAAGAGACCTCGACCTGGTCGTCGACGGACGCCTTGTAGCCGCAGGCGCAGAGCGCGCAGTGATAGTCGTCGGGCTTGAGCGCCTTCAGCGTCGAGTGAGCGCCCAGCACGCCGCCGCAGCCCGGACACAGCACGTTCCAGCCGAGATCGAACAGACCAAGCCTGGCCGAATGCAGGAAAGCCGAGATGACGCGCTCTTCGTCGAGGCCGTGATGCCTGGAAAAATCGAGGACATTGACGCGATTGAGCTCGTGGTCCTCGCCGTCCTCGATGAGGCGCGCAATCGCATCGACCACCTTTGCATCGGCGGTCTGCTTCAGAACGGAAAACTGGGCCTGGATGTCGCTCATGGCGGGGCTCTGTCTAAGCTGGATCACGCCATCGGCCAGACGAGCGTCCGTTACCGACGGGTGATGCGGAACATGGGTGAGTGGTCCGGCTGGGTCGTGACGACGCCATGCGGGATCACGGGAACGGTATCGGCAAGCTCGACGCGGAACGCGCCGATCAGCCGGGCCAGTGCCAGCACCGATTCGGCTTGCGCAAACGGCGCGCCGATGCAGACGCGTGGCCCCGCGCCGAACGGTAGATATGCGAAGCGATCGGGCTCCGCCGACATGAAGCGCTTTGGAATGAATGCGTTCGGCTGATCCCACAGTTTCTCGTGCCGGTGCAAAAGCCACGGCGCGATCATGATGATATCGCCCTTGCCGATCTCGATGCCGGCCGCGTTGTCCTTATCGCGCGCGGCACGCGCGACCAGGAAGGCGGGCGGATAGAGCCGCATCGTCTCCTCGATCACGGCACGGGTGAACTTCTGGCGATCGATGTCGGCGATGCTGTCGAGATGTTCGCCGCGGGCCTCAGTGGCGACCTCCTCCTGCGTGTCAGGGTCGAGCGACAGCAGATAGAGCGCCCAGAACAGCGCCGTCGCCGTGGTCTCGTGACCCGCGAGAATCATGGTCGCGACTTCGTCGACGAGCTGTTCGTCGGAAAAGCCCTTGCCAGTTTCAGGATCCCGCGCCTCGTCCATGAGATCGAACAGGTCTCGCGGCGGCGCGCCGTCCTTCTTGCCCGCCGCACGCCGTTCGGCGATCAGCATGGCAACGAATTCGGTCCAGCGCTTGCGAAAGCGCGCCCGTGCAAGATCCATCGGGCTCGGCCAGGACACGGGCAGCACCATGTCGAGGAAATAAGGCCGTCCCAGCCGTGCGGCATATTCCATGATGAAGTTGCGCAAGGTCGCGCCATGCCGGTCCATGCCGAACGAGAACATCGTGCGTCCGGCGATCTCGAGCGTCATGCGCTGCATGACCTCGCGCAGATCGACCTGCTCGCCTACTCGCGTATCGAGCTTTGTGATGGTCTCGTCGAGCACCGCCGTCATGTGCGGGACGAGATTTGCGGTGGCGCGCGGCGTAAAGGCCGGCGCGAGCGTGCGGCGCTGAAACGTCCAGGAATGACCTTCCGCAATCAGGAGGCCGTCACCGAGCACGGGGCGCAGCATGCGGATGCCCGCCGGCGTGCGCGTATAGTTCTCGTAATTGCTGAGCAGGACGTGCCGGATCGCGTCCGGCTGGTTGAGGATGAAACTGTTGCGGAGAAAAAAGCGACCCGGGATCACGTCTTCCTCATAGGCACGCTGTCCCCAGGTCGCGATCATGTTCTGCCGGATCACCGCGAGCTTGCCAAAGAACGACATATCATCCGGCGCGCGCGGCGGCGTCGGAGGGATGAGGGGCCGACGCACGCTGGCGATGTTCATGGCTCGCTCCCGCAGAAGTGACGCAGGTAAATAGCTAGTAAGTCAGCTCGGCGATCGCAATCCTGTTCTCGGCGGCGGGCCAGGCGCGTGCCACAATCCGTTCTTCGCCGAATTGGGCCACGATGTTACGTCCGACCTCGCTGGCCGGAAGCCGCAGGGTTGCTGCCGCATCCGTGGGCACGCCCGGTTTGACGTCGGCCGGCTCCTTGCCGTCGAGCAGCACCACGTCCCGCGGCAGGCCGAAATAGCCGCGCGGCCGCGACATGATCACGACGGCCCCCGCATCTTTGTCAGTCGGCCCGAGCGGGCGGGCGGGCCGCAGGTGCACGACGTCGGACGAGCGCGGGAATGGCGAGCGGTAGATGTGCGTCGTCGGCGCGTCGGACGATACCAGGACGAATTCGAGCGACCAGGCTGGATCAACCTGCGCCGGCCCCCAGCGGCCGTCGGCACCGGTCTTTGCGCTGTGCAGCGCGCTGCCCTTGCGCTCTCCGGTATCAGGGTCGACGCGGAAGACGTCGACGGTTGCGCCCGCCACCGGACGGTTGGTCGACACGCCGCCCGGCGTGCCCGTGACCAAACCGCTCAACTTCACGCTTGGCTCCGGCACAATCGCGATGCGCGTGGGCTCGCGGCCGGCGATGAACTTGTAGATCTCCCGAAAAGCTCGCGGATGAAACGCAACCTCGCGATGATCGAGCGCACCAAGCACGAGGTTGGTGGCGCCCTTCAGCTCCGGCCCTTCGGCGGTAACACCGGTCGGGACGCCGGGCTTTCCGATGAACCGCCCGTCGGCTTGGGCATATTTGTCCAGACCGTCACTGCACAGGGTGAGAAAAGCTGTGCCCGGCGTCACCTCGCTTTCGCCCTCGTTCAAGCCGCGCAGGAATGCGCCGCGGCCGTTGAACTCGTTGTTGGGCTGGTCGTCGGTCGCGAACACGCCGTGATTGGGCGTGCCGCACAACACGGCGTGGCTGACGTCCCCCGCACCGCCATTTTTGAGGACGTTGCGGATGGCATAGCCGCCGCGCGAGCTGCCGACCAGCGCCACGCGGGACGCGCCGGTGCGGCGCTTCAGGTCAGCGATGGCGGCAGTGAGCTCGCGGCGCTGGTCCTCGGTCGAGGACCGGTTCGCCAGCTCGACCTTGTCGTCGCTCCGCGCCAGCGGATCGGTGAAATTGATCGCCGCCATGCGATCGCGCGCGACGCCGTTGGATTCCATCCGCCACAAGGTCGTCATCCAGAGCGCGTCGTAGTCGCCATTGCCGTGGACGAACAGGATCGGCGGCAGCTCGGTGCTTGGCGTCGCGGCAGGTGCGGTTTGGGCCATCGCGCCCGCCCGCAAGCTCGCAACTGCGAAAGGCAAGCTGCTGACCCCTTGCAGGATCGTCCGTCGCGACAGCTTCATCTGTTCCTCCCCGGCAAACGCCGCTTTGCACCGCTTATACCGGCCTAACCACTGGACAGCGAAGGACTTTCGCAGGCATCACTGAATTTGCCGGAATCGCCAAGACCACTTCTGACACCCGATATGGAAGGGGATATGACCGAGCAGACGAACCGCCAGAGAATTGCCGCCGAGGGCATCACCGCACCCCTGCGGTACACCGTGTTTCGGCGCATCTGGCTCGCCAGCCTGCTCTCCAATCTCGGCCTCCTGATCCAGGGCGTCGGTGCCGCCTGGGCGATGACACAGATGGCGGCCTCGGCCGACAAGGTGGCGCTGGTGCAGACCGCGCTGATGTTGCCGATCATGCTGATCTCGATGCCGGCCGGCGCCATCGCCGACATGTATGACCGCCGCATCGTCACCCTGGTCTCGCTGTCGATCGCGCTGACCGGCGCCACCGCGCTCACCATCCTGGCCGGGCTCAAGCTGATCACCCCGGAAACGCTGCTGGCGTTCTGTTTCGTCGTCGGCAGCGGCAATGCATTGTTTGGACCCGCCTGGCAGTCCTCGGTCAGCGAGCAGGTGCCGCCCGATGCATTGCCGTCCGCGGTGGCGCTGAACGGCATCAGCTACAACATCGCGCGCAGCTTCGGTCCCGCGGTCGGCGGCGTCATCGTCGCCGCAGCCGGCGCAGTCGCTGCGTTTGCCTGCAACGCGGTCCTCTATCTGCCGCTGCTCGTGGTGCTGCTGCTCTGGCGACGCAGCACCGAGCCCTCGCGCCTGCCGCGGGAAAAGCTCAACCGCGCCATGGTCTCCGGCTTCCGCTACATCACCAACTCGCCGCCGATCAAGATCGTGCTGCTGCGCACGCTGGTGATGGGCCTGATCGGCGGCGCCGTGATGGCGCTGATGCCGCTGGTCGCGCGCGACCTCTTGCATGGCGGCGCGCAGACCTACGGCATCATGCTCGGCGCGTTCGGCATGGGCGCGGTGGTCGGCGCGCTCAACATCCATGAATTGCGCAAGCGCATGAGCGGCGAGGCGGCGATCCGCGCCTGCACCATCTCGATGGCGTTCGCGATGGCCGCGCTGGCCTTGAGCACGGAGCCGGTGCTGACGGCGACCGCGCTGGTGCTGGCCGGTGCGGTCTGGATGGCCGCGGTGGCGCTGTTCAATATCGGCGTGCAGCTCTCGGCGCCGCGCTGGGTCGCCGGTCGCTCGCTTGCGGCATTCCAGGCCTCGATTTCGGGCGGCATCGCGATCGGCGCGTGGGGCTGGGGCCATCTCACCGACTATGCCGGGGTCGAGGTCGCGCTTCTGGTCGCGGCCAGCCTGATGCTGATCTCGCCGCTGCTCGGCATCTGGCTGGCGATGCCGCGCGTCGGCGCGCGCAACGAGGATGCCGAGGTGCTGGCCGATCCCGAGGTGAAGCTGTCGCTGACCGGCCGCAGTGGGCCACTCGTGGTCGAGATCGAATACCGGGTGAGCCAGGAGAATGCCCGCGCCTTCCACAATGTGATGCAGGACGTGCAGCTCTCCCGGCAACGCAACGGTGCCTATGGCTGGTCGATCGCGCGCGACATCGCCGATCCGGAATTATGGACCGAGCGCTATCATTGTCCGACCTGGCTCGACTACTTACGCCAGCGCAACCGTTCGACCCAGTCCGAACGCGCGCTGCATCAGCAGGCGATCGATTTCCACATCGGTCCCGAGCCGGTGCGGATCCGGCGCATGCTTGAACGTCCGTTCGGCTCGGTGCGCTGGAAAGAGGAGACGCCGGACCGCGCCAATAGCGAGGTTCTGCCGGTGGTCGCGACTGCAGCGGGAAGCAGCACTTAAGTTCTTGTCAGACTCTATCGTCGTCCCGGCGCAGGCCGGGACCCAAACCGCGTGATGCATCGATCGCGCGCGGCTGGCTGTACCGAGGACGATCGCAACTCCCAGTCTTCGCCAAACTGCAGCTTGTGATTATGGGTCCCGGCCTGCGCCGGGACGACAAAGGTCATTGCCCGTGATCCGTCAGCACCTTGTCGCAGCCTTTGCTCAGCCGGGTGCGATTCTGCTTCAGGCAGGCGAGCACGGCGCCATCGCCATTGTTCATCACGGGCCGGCAGAAGCGGCTGACATCACGCGCGCAGGCATCGTGGCCGGGCTGCAGCTGCGCGAACGCGCTCGATGCGCACAGGAGCAAAGGAATAATGAAAAGAAATCTGGCCATCGCGCAATGCCTCTTACCCGGAAGAAATGTGCGGGCGAAGCTAGTGCGATGATCCCGAGGCCGCAACGGCTTTGTTGACTGGCTGCAACGTGCCGCCGCATGGCCCCGGCTTGACGCCGGAGCACATCGCGAGGGGAGCTAACCGACGCAACGATCGCCGTGTTGCTTACTGCTTGTCCTGCGCGTCAGCGACCTTGCGCGACGCGCCCTTGGCGAGGTCCTTGTCCATCACCGCGCGGCAGCCGGCGCTTAAGTCGGAACGATGCTTGATCATGCACGCCGTGATCTTCGGGATGTTGGGGATGTCCGCCGAGCAGAGTCGGAAGGCATCGCCGGTGCACATCTGCTGGGCCTCGGCCGAGAAGGCGAAGCTCGAGGTCGTCGAGACGATCGACGCGATGGCGGCAAAGCCCAGGGCCAGGCCGGTGTCGCGGATCTTGGTGGTCAGGGACTTGGCAGAAAGAGGTTTGGCAGAAGAAGACTTGGTCATTTGAAGCTCCCATTGGTGCCGTCGGAACGGCGCCCGTTGTTGATGGGAACTACGATGCTCCGGCAAAACGGTTTCCACTGTGATGACAGTCACGGCAGGCACAGCCTCTGTGACTTCTGTCACTTTGGCGCACCTCGCTGAAATTCCTCCACGACCGCTGTCGCGTTGGTGTCACGTTAACTGTTCCTTCGCATTAATGGCTCGTCGCGCGGGAAATTCCGCCGGTTTGGTTGCGTAATTGGAAAGAATAGCGATGCGTAATGCGTTGGGCCTGATGCTGGCCAGTGTAGTTGCGGCGGTCGTGATCGCCGCCGGCGGTTGGTTTTATTATTCCGCGCGCGCCGATCAGGGCGCCCCTAAGACAGTTGCCGCCCGTGCCGCCGATCCATTGCCGGCACCGGCGAAGCTCGCCGCCAGGGATGACGTCGAGACCACCGCGGCGATCGCGGCCAAGCCGGCGGCAGCTGCCCCGGCGCCCGTCCCGGCCTTGCCGGTGCAGCAGAAGCAGGCCTGCGCCAATCCGAACGCGCTGGGCGTTGCCCGCGTGGTCGAGATCGATACCACAGGTGGTCCCGGCTTCGGCTTCGAGCACTTCAAGCAATTCGACTTTCTCACTGAGAAGGAGGTCGTGCTGACCTTCGACGACGGTCCGTGGCCGGTCAACACGCCCGCGGTGCTGAAGGCGCTCGCGGATGAATGCACCAAGGGCCTGTTCTTCTCGGTCGGCAAGCACGCGACCTATCATCCGGAGATCCTGCGCCAGGTGCTGGCCCAGGGCCACACGGTCGGCACGCACACCTGGTCGCATGTCAACCTGAACAGCAAGAAGATGACCGAGCAACAGGTCAAGGACGAGGTCGAGAAGGGTTTTAGCGCAGTGAGATTCGCGCTCGGCACCAACCCGGCACCGTTCTTCCGCTTCCCGCAGCTTCAGCACAATCCGGCAATGGTGACCTATTTCGGCACCCGCAACGTCGCGATGTTCTCGACCGACATCGATTCGTTCGACTTCAGGAAGGGCGCCACGCCGGAGAAGATCGTCGAGACCGTGATGACCAGGCTGGACAAGCTCGGCAAGGGCATCATCCTGATGCATGACTTCCAGAAGCACACCGGCGAAGCCCTGCCGGCCCTGCTCGCGCGGCTCAAGGCCGGCGGTTACAAGGTGGTGCAGATGAAGGCCAAGACCACCTTCCAGACGCTGCCGGAATACGACGAGGCGTTGCTGAAGGACCTGAAGGTGCCGACCTCGAGCGCGCGTCCGATCGGAAGCGTGGTGCAGACAGTTTCGCAGTAAGCGCGACCATCCACTCAGATAGCTTCAACTTGCGTCATGGCCGGGCTCGTCCCGGCCATCCACGTTCTTGAGCTCTCGTCAACAAACGTGGATGCCCGGGCCTTCGCCTCGCCGAAGCGGCTTCGGCCGCGCAGGCGGGACACGCCCGGGCATGACGGCGAGAGCGGAGGACGCAACTCCCTCACCAGTAGATACCGTGACGGTGCAGCTCGCTGATGATGCGGCGTTCGGTCCAGCTGCGCTTGTGCTTCGGCTTGTCCGCCGTTGCCGTGGTCTTGGTGGCGGGCTTGGTCGTCGTGACCGGCGCGGAGGTCGTCGTGGGCGTCGTCACGGCCGGAGCGGTGGCCGCAGCCGGCGCAGAAAGCGACACGGCCGGTGGACGATCGGAATATTTCGGAGCCTCCGTGGCTGGCGCGACTTCGCTCACCTGCGTCGGAGCGGCGGTCGCCGACGTCGTCGTGGTTTGCGGAGCGAAGGTCTGCTCGCCTGCCGCGGCCAGCGACAGACTGCGGGACCCGCCTGCCTGGGCCGACGCAGAAGCCAGGAGCATGGCGGCAACCAGAATGAACTTGCGCATGTGAAATCTCCCCGTGTTGGCGTGGCTGGACGTTACGGGAAGCGCGCCTGAGGTTACGTGATCACGATCACTCAGGCTGCCTTGCGGCCTCGAACCGTGTGCTCAAGCAGGCTGGATGCGCTGGTCAAAATGTCGGGCTTGCGGCGGTCGGATGGGAAGGAGACGCTGGTGCCGCAAGAGGGATTCGAACCCCCGACCCCGTCATTACGAATGACGTGCTCTACCGACTGAGCTATTGCGGCGAACCCTGCCGGAGCCCGGACGATGCCGGCTCCGATACGCGCGCCCCTGATATCGGGCATGGCCCGAATTGGCAAGGACAAGCGGCGTGCGAAATGCGCCTCACGCGCCCCAGCGGGACCAGAATCCGCGCCAACCGCCGGCCTGGGCCTTGGGCGTGCCGATTTGTTCCGTAAATTCATCGCTCGGGCCCTCGTCGTCGATCCCGGGATCGTCAGGCGCGCGGACGATCGGGATCACGGCAGGGATGGGGGCCGGTCCGGGTTTGCCGAGGTCGGCCCGGCTCCGGAACACCGGCGTTGCCGCCGGTGGCGATGATTCGGCGGGCGCGGGCGCCGGATCAGCCGGCTCGGAGGCCGTGACCGTCGGCTCTTCCTTGGCAGTTTCCTTGGCCGCCTCCTTGGCAGGTTCCTTGGCCGGAGGGGGCAAATTGTCTTGGGCGGCCGGCGCCGGCACTGGGGCCGCCACCGGCGGTTCCACCGGAGCTTCGCTGGCAGCCGCCGTCATCCGCTTCGGCGGTGGGGCCGCCAGCATGGCCTCCTCGAAGGCCGAAGATTCGATCGTGGCGCCCTTGTCGGAAGGAAGGCTCGCGACCGGCGTCTGCCATTGGAACGCATCGAGGCGGCCGGTGACCGGGGAGACCGGACGCCAGCGGTCGCTGACATAGCCGTCCGCAGTCCAGGCCGGATCGTGGCGGGCCCGCACCGCGCGCAAGGTCCAGGCGCGGGCACGGCCGCCGTCGCCATGCTCGGTGCGTTCGATCTCGGCCATCAGCAGCGCAACGCGCTGGGTCGGATCGTTGAGGTAAGGCGCGAGCGCCTCGCGCGCGCGGGCGAACTCGGCGGCGTCGATCGCAGCGCGCGCGATCGCGAGCTGGCCCTCGATCTGACCAGCCTTGTCGGCAGGCGTCTTGGCCGCGAGCGTCTCGACCCGCTGCAAGCGCTGCCGCGCGGAATCGCCGAGCTTCACATGAGCATAGGCATCCGCGAGATCGGGATGCGGATTGGCGAGCCAGGCGGCCTCGACCAGCTTCATGGCGCGGCGCACCTGATGTGCCTCGCTCTCGAATTTCGCGGCGAGCACCGCGGCCGGCACCAGGGTCGGTGCGAGCTTGATCGCCTCCATCACGCTCTCGCGCGCGACGTCGCGGTCCATGGTTTCCAATT
>NZ_PSRT01000076.1 GCF_004212635.1 Bradyrhizobium genosp. SA-3
GGTTCGCCCGACAGTCGCGAGGGCTGCGATACGCCGAAGCCGAAATAGACACTTTGCTTGACCAGGGCGCTGTGAGCGAACGCTGGAGTCGCGAGTATTTGCCTGGCTGAGGAGCGCCTTGTTCTTGTTGCCGACGAGCGCGGTACTCGAGTCTGCATCTCGAATAGGAATCCAGCCGCTCTTGTCGTGGTGGCACTGATGCTAGGGACGCGGAATGCTCGATGTGCCTGGCTCTTGTGCTACGAAGACAATTCGAATTTGCGAGGCTTGGGGCATCCTGCTCGTTGCCGTAGGTCATGAGCGACTGGGGCACACCAGCACATTATTCGTTTGTGAGCGGGCCAATGTCGGGCCCGATAATCGCCTGCTACTGACGGTCAGCGCTAGGGGCCGTCTTCATCGCGGAGATAACCGTCCCGAGCGAATATCTTCTATGCCGTTCACCATTCACGGCAGTGAACGCGCGGCATGAGGACAGCGCCACATTTGCAGGATTCCATCCAGGAGGCCTCCGTTTTTGCAGTCGCACGACGCTGGAACAAGCTAGTAATCAACTCGGGGCGCTTTCAAAGTAAGCTCGTCGCGCAGCATTTCATCTATCCTAAACTTGGCTCAGCCGTCATCGCCGAACGGGAGTTTGTCACATAATGATCCTGCATTCGTACCTCTCCTCGCCCTATACACGCAAGGTGCGCATGGCACTCCAGCTGCTCGGTCTGGCCGATCGCGTCGAAACCCGCAAACCCGATCTCAATGATGTCGCCGATCCGTTGGTGCGGGCCAATCCCCTCGGCAAGGTTCCGGCGCTTGTGCGCGACGACGGTATCCCCGTCTACGATTCGCCCGTGATCCTCGAATATCTCGATCATCTCGCCGGCGGCGGACGTATCGTCCCGCGCGAGCCCGAGGCGCGCTTCAAGGCGCTGACGCTGGAGGCTTTGTGCGACGGGGCGCTTGATGCCTGTCTACTCATCAGGGCTGAGAGTCTCTATCGGCCTGCTGAGCACCACTCTGCCCGCTATGTTGAGCGACAGGCCGGAAAGATTGCGCGTGTTCTTGCTTCAGCCGAAGCAGCGCCCCCGCCGGTAACGGCCATGCCCGATGTCGGTCAAATAACGCTCGCTTGCCTGCTTGGCTACCGCGATTTTCGTTTTGACGGCGGCTGGCGGGAGAAACATCCGCGTCTACATTCATGGCACGACGCTTTCGCCGAAGCGGTGCCCGCGTTCGGCGCGACTACGCCGCGCGATGAATAAGTTGGATCGCCTTCTGCGCCCAAGATCGCTCGCTGTGTTCGGCGGCCGGCTGGCGCGCAATGTCATTCAGTACACGAGTGAGATGGGCTTTGCCGGTGAGATTTGGCCGGTCCATCCCACGAAGGACGAGGTTGCAGGCCGCAAGGCCTACCGTTCGGCGGCGGATCTGCCCGGCGTGCCTGACGCAGCTTGGGTAGGTGTCAACCGGCATCTGACGATCGAGGTTGTTAGGGAGCTGGCCGAACGCGGTGCTGGGGGTGCGGTGTGCTATGCGGCCGGCTTTCGGGAAACCGCATTTCATGACAACGTCGGCGAGCAACTTCAGGCCGAGCTTGTTGCCGCCGCGGGCGCTATGCCGATCATCGGCCCGAACTGCAACGGTATAGTCAACTATGCCGATGGCGCGCTTCTGTGGGCGGATTCTCATGGCGGGATTAGGCTGGCGGAGGGCGGCCGCGGCGTCGCCGTCGTCACGCAGTCGGGTAGCATTGCCGCCAACCTGACGCACCAGAGGCGTGGGCTGCCTCTCGCCTTCCTGGTGACCGCGGGCAACCAGGCGCAGACTGGCGTTTCCGAAATCGCGCTCGGTCTGATCGAGGACGATCGCGTCACCGCCATCGGCCTGCATATCGAGGGCTTCGATTCCATCGCCGGCTTCGAAGGGCTGGCGGCTCGGGCGCGGCAGTTGAAAAAGCCGATCGTCGCGATGAAAGCCGGTCGTTCCGAGCAGTCGCAGGAGGCGACCGTTTCGCATACGGCGTCGCTGGCGGGCTCCGATGCCGCATCCGGCGCCTTCCTGCAGCGGCTGGGCATCGCGCGCGTCGAATCCCTTTCCTCATTCATTGAGACGCTGAAGCTCCTGCACATATTTGGGCCGCTGCCCGGCTACCGGATCTCGTCGATGAGTTGCTCGGGCGGCGAGGCCTCATTGATGGGCGATGCTGCGGTGGGACGCCCGCTGTATTTCCCGCAACTGACCCACGAGCACCGAGCCCGCGTCCAAGCGACGCTCGGCCCTTTTGTAGCTGTGGCCAACCCGCTGGATTACCAGAATTTCGTCTGGGGCAATGAGCCCGCGATGACCGAGATCTTCACCGCCATGGTGTCGGGTGGGTTCGACTTCAATATGCTCGTGCTCGACTATCCGCGTTCCGACCGCAGCACAAATACCAACCGGTTCCCGAACGCTCGCGCCTTCGAAGCGGCGCTCAAGGCCAACAATGCCAAGGGTGCGATCGTGACTTCGTTGCCCGAGAACATGCCGGAGGAGTACGCCATCGACCTGATGGAAAGAGCGGTCGTTCCGCTCCTCGGTATACCGGAAGCCATGGATGCGATTCAGGCGGCCTCCACCATCGGCGCGGCTTGGCGCGAGCCTCTCGCCCGGCCGGTCGACATCGCAGCAAGCTGCCGATCACGCGGCGAACGTATCACGCTCGATGAAGCCGGCGCCAAGGCAAAGCTGATCGAGGCCGGCCTTGCTGTGCCCGAAGGCAAACGCGCTGGTAATGCCGCGGACGCGGTGGCCGCGGCGCAAGCGCTCGGCTTCCCAGTGGCGCTGAAGGCGTTGGGTGTGGCGCACAAGTCAGAAGCCGGGGCGGTGCGTCTGAACCTGAAGGACGCCGAAGCCGTTGGCAATGCCGCCAAGGATCTGTCCCGACTTGGCAGCGGCCTCTACGTCGAACGCATGGTGCGCGAGGGCGTGGCCGAACTGATCATCGGCTTCACCCGCGACCCGGTGTTCGGCGCGGTGATGACGCTGGGCGCGGGCGGCGTGATGGTTGAACTGTTGCGCGACAGCGTGACCCTGCTCCTGCCGGCGACACGCGAGGACATCAATGCGGCGCTGCGCGGGCTGAAGCTATATCCGCTGCTCAAGGGCTATCGCGGCAGACCGATGGCCGATGTCGAGGCGGCAATCGACGCCATGGTGGGCATCGCTGAGTTCGTGAGAAAACATGCCGACGAGATTGAAGAACTCGACGTCAATCCGCTGATCGTGTGCGCGGAAGGCGCACAAGGCAAGGGCGCATGGATCGCTGACGCGCTGTTGGTGCTTGGAAACAACAAAGGAGCAAGCAGTAATGGCTGATATCATTGCCACTCAAGTCAGAGAAATCAAAATTAATGCTTGAAAAGATAATGTCCGGCAGGTTGCCGCGAGGGAGGGCGTGCCGTGCGGTGGTATTATCGGCGGAGCCCGGGCCGCGAAGTTCATTCTCAATGGCCTCAACGTCCGACTATACGACGCGGCACCCGACGCGACCGAGGGTGTGGGAGAGCTCCAATACGCCGAAACCGAAATAAACGTGCTTCGGGCACTGTAAACGAAAGCTGGTGTCCGGGGTATTTGCCAAGCTGAAGACGACGTTCAAATGTTTTGTTTCGCTCGCGAGCTTAGTTACCTCGGCGACCTAACGGAGCGGCAGGATTCGTTGCATCTTTCAGCGTGCGTGCAGGACTTGCACCTTTCCGTGATGATAAGCGCGCCGCGGCGGAAAGCGTGGGCTCAACACGACGCTTGTCGCCCGCAACGTGGCGCTCGATACAATGATCCTCCACACTCAATCGTAGTAGACGTAGAAGCGGGCTTCGATACTCTCGCGAGGCCTTGCATTGGGATGCGCGCAGATTGTCAAAGCCCGAATGTATCACCTTGCAGTTTTGTTCTGAATCGTAGCTCTTAGACACAATGAGCTCGTCCGGTGTCATATTCGGAAAGTAATACCAACAATGAAGCGGATTGTAGTAGGGAGCGCGCCAAGTCACGCCGGTTTGCTTGTCTGTGAAGCTCTGCGCAAGAACATCGGTGTTAGGCACGCTGGAGCTATCGCAGACTGCCAATGAGTTATCCTGAGGAGGCGGCGAAACGGCGCGCCACGTTTTTATAATCATCAATCGAGAATACAACCGGATCGGAAGATCTCGCATTTGGTTCTCCCGCGCCGCTAACATAGGACCGGCGACCGGTGCGTAATCAATATGCGCGGCCCCGATTGATGCTGCCCTTACTCCAACAATGGAAGTCACATCTCCAGCGATCACCGGCGCACCGGCGCGGCGAATAAAGACGGCATCTCGCTTCGACACGACCCACGATGCCTTGAAACGGTCCTTGATGAACGGGACCATTTCGTCTTCCACATACCTGTTGCGCACGATCTCTGGGTCACGCTCTTTCGCAAAGGCAGTTTTGTGCTGAATCAAAATGAAGGCTTCACGATCTAGCGACAGCTCATTCACGATCGGCCGTGCGTTACGAATAATGACGTCGCGGTTGACGAGCTTGGGGTCGACGCCTGGAAGAGGCGCGGGGACGGTCTATCCGGACGGCAATCTTGTATTGGCGGCGTGCCTAGCCGGTGAAGGCGCCGCGCTGATCGCGCGCAACGTCGTGCCGTGCCAGATGCGTGCGAACACTCTGGTTGCACTGTCCGATATTAGCATTGGGGACGAAAAGTCCTACCTCGTTCTTACACCGGTATCTCGACCTCTGCCGCTCGGCGCGCTCATCTTTGCACAGTGGATGCAATCCCTTCCGGGGACCATCAAACCAGGCGTGCCAACGCTAGCACAGGTCGAACCCTCGGCACGCCGAGTATAACGAAGAGCGCACCACCCAACAGCCGCTTACTGAAGTTCGTCCGAGTCCCACCAGTCGACATCAAAGGTCACGATCTGCTTCTTATGGGGGCGCTTGGCAGCAGCGCCAACCGATGCGGGGGATGTACTTGCTTCGCCAGCCACGCCGCGCCTCGACCATCGGCTGGAGTTCTCGCGTGATTCATGAGGAACTGGTGAACCTTCTCGCTCTCCCGAGCCCCTTCAGGATTCGGGAACGGGCATCTGCTCGAGCAAAGTGGATTAAGCGGCCGCCGAGCGATGACGAACGACGCAGAGGCTCCGTCGTAATTAGGTCGACGGTTGGCGTCGGCTGATGGTGCGAATTGGACGTCGTATCAGATTTGACGCGCCTTCTGCCTTTCAGCTAGGCAAATAGTCGCGACTCCAGCAGTGTGGCGCCCACGCCAAGTCGCTTCCTCCTTCGCTTATTGGCCCAATCATTAGCCCTTCCTCATAAGATCCATGCACCGGCCGCGGTTGCAAACTCTCGCTCAGGGCGGTCAGTGCGCGCGACCCCTCGCGACGCGTCCTCACTCGCTCCTTTCTGCTCAATAATAAAGGCAACGTAAGTTGCGGCCGTCTTAGCCTCCGTAATCTGTCGCTTCCTTGCATTCAAGCAGGCGCTTCAAAGCGTCGAGGTGGAGGTCACACCTCCAACGGCGGACCAATAACACGAACCTGGAGCTGCCATGGCGGCCGCGGTCGCCAGCGAGCGCCTCGAGATGGCCGCAGCCTTGCTGCTCAGGTCACAAGTGCGACCGTCAAGCGATCATCCACGCGGCTGAGACTGCCGGCGGTTCGACTTGGTCATGCATTGTCTCTCCTTCTGAAACCAGACAAACGAGACGGCGCGTACCTTCGATTTTTTTTAAACGTTACAGATATGCGGTACGCGACGGTGAAAAACTGCATTCGAAACGCTTCGATCGGTAAACTACTGCGTATACTCGGTGCATTTTGGCGCAAAACATCCAGGCGCAAGTGTAATGTTGTTTTCCAACAAGACGGTCCGGAGCATCTCCACCTCTGTAGGCGCCCAAGAAATTCTGCGCAATAGCCGGGAGGAGTAGCGACAGATGAACTCTATTTCTACTATGCCGGCAATTCGTCCTCCCGAGATGCGGCGTCCTGCCAAGATATTCCAGCGTGTCTCGATGCGTGGAGACTTGATCTGCGTGCTGATTCCGGCGCGCTCGATCGATGGCAGTTGGTTGCGCTGCCGCAGCAGGCGCGTTGCAACTGCTGATCAGTTCATTGAAGAGCTGACGTTCGGTCGTGGGTGTTTTGTCCGTGAGCGGCACATACCGAAACTGCACTGATAAATGCGGGGGGTAATGAGGGAGCATTTCGTGGGTAAAGATTCAATTCGGGCGATCAGTCGCCGTCACGTCGTTGGTCTGATCACTGCCGGACTCGCGGCTCCGTTCGTCATCCGGCCGGCGAATGCCCAGGCTTTGCCTGAGCAAACCGCGGTCCCTGATATCCTTAAGGGATCCGGCGAGGTGCGTGTTGCCAGTTTCGGCGGCGCCGGGCAGCAGGCAGAGCAAAAGGCCTTTTTCGAACCCTTTGAGAGGGCAACCGGCATCAAGGTGCGCGTCTTCCCCGTCGGCGATATCGCAAAAGTTAAGGCGATGGTCGATGCTGGCAATCCCGAATGGGACCTGGCTCCGATTGGCCGTAGCCCGATGACGACTCTGCTGAAGGCCGGCGATTATTTCGAGAAGATCGACTACTCGCTGATTGATGACGGTGTCGGAAAGGAGTACCGCACCGAATATTCGGTAGGTTTCCAGACGTTCGCCGTCGTGATGGGCTACCGAACCGACGCCTTCAAGGGCGCCGCACCTGCAACCTGGGTCGATTTCTGGGACACCGAAAAGTTCTCCGGCCCCCGAGCTATGTACGGCGTCGGCGCCGGTTTCACTCCAGAGATGGAGTTCGCACTAATGGGGGCCGGCGTGCCGCCTGACAAAGTCTATCCCATCGACGTCGACAAAGCGCTGGCAAGCTTCGACAAGATCAAGAAGAGTGTAGTCAAATGGTGGACCACCGGCGCCCAGCCGACGCAGATGTTGACTGACCGCGAGGTTGTTATGACGACGGTTTGGAACGGCCGGATGGCGGATTTGCAGCAGCAGGGCGTGCCGGCGGCGATTTGCTGGAATCAAGGCATAATCAGCTATTCACCCTATTGCATTCCAAAGGGCGCCAAGAACAAGATCAACGGCATGAAATTATTAGCCTTTGCGACTATGCCAATCCCGCAGGCGCGATATGCGCTCATCATTCCGTACGGCGTGACCAATGAAAAGGCCAACAATTACATCCCACCCGAGCGGTTGGCCATTCTACCGAGTGGGCCCGAAAACAGGAAAGTGCTGATTCCCTACAATTTCGACTGGTGGACTGCCAATCGCGATATGGCCATCGACAAGTTCAGTAAGTGGCTGCTGGGCTAGGGTGCTCTTTGTTGTGGCGAAGGACCCGCAGTTCACTGGTTGGGCAGGTCGTTTAGGCGGACCCAGGGGTCGACCTTAGATTGTCTGCCTGCCATCTTCATCCTCGTAACTGAGCCCTGTGGCGGGGCGGGTTTGCGTCCGCCGCTTAACAGCTCAAGCTTGGGTGAATAAATTCATAGCAAATGAAGCTGACTTGACGGACCTAAGTTCAATGTTGCAGGCGCTTAATCGTCCGGCTTCGTCCGGGAATGACAATCGTAGCCGTGGCGCGTCGGTGTCTCTGACCGGCTTGAAGAGAGGGTACGGTAGCGTCATGGCTGTGGATGGGGTGTCGCTCGACGTCAGCTCGGGCGAGTTCCTCACTCTGCTTGGCCCCAGTGGCTCAGGTAAAACTACCACGCTCATGATGATCGCTGGCTTCCAGGAGCCCAGCGCCGGCGACATAGCGATCGACGGCGAGTCTGTGGTCGCCAAGCCCCCCTATCGCCGCAACATAGGAATGGTGTTCCAGAACTATGCCCTCTTTCCGCATCTAACCGTAGCCGAGAACATTGGCTTTCCGTTGAAACAACGTGGTGTGCCGAAGGCGGAGCGGGCGAGACTGGTCGGCGAGGCGCTTGAACTGATGCGCCTGCCGGGCTATGGCGCACGTTATCCGCGCCAGCTTTCGGGCGGCCAGCAGCAGCGCGTGGCGGTGGCGCGCGCGATTGTTTTCAAGCCGCGGCTGCTTTTGATGGACGAGCCGCTTGGCGCCCTCGACAAGCAGCTGCGCGAGAATCTCCAGCTTGAGATGCGTCGGCTGCATACCGACCTGGGCATCACCTTTGTCTATGTCACGCATGACCAAGAGGAAGCGCTCACTATGTCGGATCGCGTTGCCGTTATGAATGAAGGCAATGTGGTGCAGGTTGGCAGGCCGGAGGAGTTGTACGATCGGCCCTGCAACCGTTTCGTGGCAGGTTTTATTGGAGAATCGAATTTCCTGCCAGCGGTCGTACGGGACGTCGAGGACGGCATCGTCGTAGCGGAATGTGGGGGCGGCTTGGTGCGGGGTGTTTCATCAATACGGCCGGCGAGTGGCACCAAGGTTACCCTGACCACAAGGCCCGAGCGCCTGCGCTTCGCCGATAAGCTCGCCGACCCCGAAACGGGCATCAATCGAATGAGTGTGACCGTGGCCGAGGCCGTATTCACTGGCGAGCGCTGCCGCTTCGTGCTGAAGGCAGATGACGGGGCCACTTTGGTCCTCAAAGAACCATCGAGTGCCGCGACCCGCCGCCGAGCCGTTGGTGAGCGTACCGACATCACATGGTCAGTCGCAGATACGGTTTTGGTATAGAGGCGGACCATGGCTGAGACAACTACGGCCGCAAGCCTGGCTTTCGTGGTCGGTCCGAGCGAAAAGCGCTGGTGCTATAGAGCACTCAAGGCAAGCGTTCCACAAATGCTCGTGCTCCCACTGCTACTGTTTATGCTGGCGTTCTACGCTGTGCCCGTCGCGTCGATGCTCTTGCGCAGCTTAAACGATCCCACTTGGTCGTTAGACCACTATGCGGCTCTGCCGGGCGACGTCCTCTTCCTTAAAGTCTTCTGGATTACGCTCAGGACATCATTCGTGGTTACGCTCGCCACACTGGTGCTGGCCTACCCAGTGGCAATGGCGCTCTGTCGCGCCCGCTTTAGCGCCCCGTTGATCCTGATCGTCATCCTGTTGCCGTTCTGGACGTCCGTGCTAGTGCGAAGCTACGCGTGGATGGTGCTGCTGGGTCGCCGTGGCTTGATCAACGAGTCGCTGCTGGCGCTTGGTTTGGTCGAGCACCCGATCCAGCTGCTAAACACGACCCTCGCAACCGAGATTGCCATGACACACATCTTGCTGCCGTACATGATCCTGCCGATCGCCAATGCGCTGCGGCAGATCGATCCGTCGCTGGCGCGTGCCGCTTCTGGGTTGGGTGCCACGCCATGGGGCACGTTCCGGCAAGTCATTCTCCCCCTCTCGATGCCCGGCGTCGCCGCTGGCGTGGTGCTCGTGTTCGTGCTGGCCCTCGGATTCTACATCACGCCTGTCTTAGTGGGCAGCTCGCGTGACATTACGATCTCAATGCTGATTGCTCAGGAGGTCGGTCAGCTCCACTGGGGTAATGCTGCGACGCTCTCGGCCGTGTTGCTCGCAACAGCCCTTGGCCTCATTGGGCTAGCCAGCCGGTTGCTGGGAGTCGGCAGTGCATTCCGGATGAACTTGCGATGAGCGCTGCATCACGCTGGCCGATCCGGCTGCTGCGGGGCACAATTGTCGGACTGCTCCTACTGTTCCTTGCCTTTCCAATTGTCGTGGTTTGTCTCGTTTCCTTCTCCTCGGCGAGCTACCTGACGTTCCCACCGCCCGCCTTCAGCTTCAAATGGTACGTCGCCTATTTGGGCAACGCCGAGTGGATGGAAGCCACTTGGCTCAGCGTCTGGATCGCGGCATGCGTGGTGCTGTTGTCGACGACGCTCGGAACCTTGTCCGCTATCGGCATTACCCGATTGCCACCGCCTTTGCGCGTCCTTACGACCGGCCTCATTCTATCGCCGATGATCGTGCCAGTGATCGTGTTGGCGATCGGTATCTACTACGTCTACTCTCGCTACGGACTTGTCGGGACACCGATCGCGATCGTGCTGGCGCACACCTGCCTCGCCGTGCCGTTTGTGGTGACAAGCGTCAGCGCCAGCCTTGCTGGCATCGATCATCGGCTTGAACAAGCGGCGCTCAGTCTGGGAGCCACGCCCAGCGGCACATTCTGGCAGGTGACACTGCCACTGATTCGGCCGGGAGTTCTTGTTGGCGCGCTATTCGCGTTCATCACCTCCTTTGATGAGTTGGTCGTGGCACTGTTTCTGTCAGGATCCGGCGCCGTGACGTTGCCGCGACGCATGTGGGACGATCTGCTCTACGAGATCAATCCCACGATTGCGGCTATTTCAACGCTCACGATCGTTCTGGCAGCTGTGATGCTTGTCGCCGCACATTTCTTACGTAAGCGCACCGAGCAACTGCGAACTGTCTGAAAGTAAACTTCCCCACTTCGTGAGAAAAAAATGCGGCTTTCGATGTTGACTCGATGGCTAAAGGCGACCGAAACGCGAGGCAAGGGCGTTGCCTGCACGCAACGACCCGCGCAGTTATGAGATGAAGGTCGAGAGGAACATTGTCTTTATCTAGAGCCGGCCAGCGCGGGGAACAGCATCGTGTCGAAGCAGAGCCTGATTGTACCGGAGGCACTCTGGGAGATCGCACGGCGCCATCTCGTCGGCATCAAGGCTCGATCGAACACAACCCTACGATGATCAGGGAAGCAGGATTCGGCCGCATCAAGATGTCGTGCATCAATCCCGCGCGTGTCGTCCTGATCGCGTGCGCCCTGTCCGGCACCGGACTGGCAGTCGGAGGCGCGTGCTTCCCGCGAACGATCGATGATCTAAAAGCCGGCATCGATCTCGGTGGTGGGCAGCTCGGCGCCTTGCATATGGACCTTGAGCCCGACCTCCGCCTACGCCGCATCGAGGATTGCGTATCGCTGCTGGAAGGCTGGATCAGGGTCGCAAGCGACCACGGTATGTCGATCGAGGCGCTTCCGTGCGCCGAGGCGCAATCTCTCGCACAGGGAGCGGTCGCTTGAGCGACGAACCCGCAATGGTTATCGTCGGTGCGGGCGAGGCCGGAACGGCCGCAGCGATTGCCTTGCGCGAGGGCGGCTGGCGGGGCCCAGTCATTCTGATCGGCAACGAAGCTATGTTGCCATATGAACGACCGCCACTGTCTAAGGCGATCCTGGTCGAGGAGACGGATCCTGGACCCAAGCTTCTCGTCAATCCCGAGCGCCTCGCAGAGTTGGCAATAAATTACTTCGCCGGACGAAACGTCGACTTGATAGATCGCGGGGCACACACGGTCACACTCTCCAACGGGGTCCAGCTGGCCTACGAACGGCTCCTGCTGACCACCGGCGCCCGCCCTCGAAAATTGACCGTTCCGGTCGCGCCAGGAAGCAGAATGGCGACGTTGCGCACGTATGCGGACGCGTTGGCTATTCGCCGAATGATTGGGCGAGGGTGCGAAGTGGTCGTCATTGGCGGCGGCTTCATCGGGCTCGAAGTTGCTGCGAGCGCTGTATCGAGAGGCGCTTCGGTCACAGTGGTTGAGGCCGGCACGCGGCTACTGACGCGGGCAGTCCCGGCGCCCTTGGCCGACCTCGTCAGGGCCAAGCACGAGGATGCGGGCGTGCGCATCGAGACCGGCGCAATGGTCGAGCGTATCGACGTGAATGGACGGCGCTCTAGGGTCCTGCTGGCAGACGGCCGCACGCACCTCGCGGATCTAGTGCTCGTTGGGATCGGCGTCGTGCCAAACGTCGAACTCGCGCAAGCGGCTGGGTTGACAGTCGACAACGGCATCGTGCTTGACGAGATGCTGACTACCTCGGATCCCCACATCTTCGCGGCAGGCGACTGCTGTTCGTTCCCGCATCGGCTCTACGGCAAGCGGATCAGGGTGGAGGCATGGCGTAACGCGTGGCAACAGGGTGCAGCGGCCGCAGCCAACATATTGGGCGCGAACCGTCCCTACGAGAACGTGCCGTGGTTCTGGTCGGATCAATACGACGAGACGCTCCAAGTCGCCGGTCTCTGCTGTGAAGAGGACGTCTTGGTAGCCAGAAATATTGGCGCGAAGGACCGGCTCTTCTTCCATCTGGCCGCCGACGGACGCTTGGTCGCCGCATGCGGCTTCGGTAGCCGCGGTACGATCGCCAAGGAAATACGTTTCGCCGAGATAATGATAGGCAGGCAGCTTGCTCCTAAGGCTAAGGCGCTCGCAGATCCAGCGATTGGTATGAAGTCTCTCTTGATTTAGCATTCCTGCAATGTGCAGGCGGAGGCACAAAGAGTACCTATGGCTGGCTTGGGACTGTTGCGCCTGGAGCCCATGGCACGGCCGAGAACGAGCTCAACGCTGTGGTACAGGAAGGTTACGTGCAGGGCGTCTCGACCCGCTCGGTCGACGATCTGGTGCTGGCCATGAGGATGAGCGGCATCTCGAAGAGCCAGGTGAGACTGCTCTGCGCCGAGATCGACGACAAGGTGAAGGCGTTCCTCGCCTTTCCGTATCGGGGCGACTGGCCCCTTTGTGGATCGACCTGACCTACGTGAAGGTGCGCCAGCCGGGCCGCGGTCGCGGTGATTGTCGCGGTTGGCGTCAACAGTGACGGCCGGCGCGAAACTCTCGGCATGGACATTGGTTCTTCCGAAGCCGCGACGTTCTGGACGGCGTTCTTGCGCAGGCTTGCACGACGCGGCTTGCGCGGCGCCAAGCTGGTCGTGTCTGATGCCCATGAGGGCATCAAGGCCACTGTCGCCAAGGTGCTCAACGCTAGTTGGCAGCGTTGCCGCCTGGGGCCGTTGAAATAGATGGAATTGGTTGTTCCCTTCTCGTCTTCGCAATCGGCGGAGCGGTTGGATGTTGGGGCACAAGGAGCGGGATCAGTTGGAGCTCTTCATTACTGGTCCGCTCAGGTGACGAGCACGTGCTGGTGCGGGTCAAATCGTGTACTCGACCAGAGGTTACCGACTGTTATTGCGCCAACGACGGCCGGCCCGGCATCGATCCCCAAGTGGCGGTACGGCTAATGCTCGTCGGTCGGCTCCGGCGTC
This sequence comes from Bradyrhizobium genosp. SA-3, assembly GCF_004212635.1. Taxonomy (GTDB): domain Bacteria; phylum Pseudomonadota; class Alphaproteobacteria; order Rhizobiales; family Xanthobacteraceae; genus Bradyrhizobium. The sequence continues at coordinate 13,034 of NZ_PSRT01000076.1, forward strand.
GTCCAGGATCGTAGACTTGAGGCCCAAATCAACATCGCCATTCGCTGGCTTGCCGGTTACGGTCTGCATGACCAGATGCCGCACCATTCGAGACTGACACGCATTCGTCAGCGCTGGGGCGAAGAGCGGTTCCGCCGGATCTTCAAGCGGGCTGTCGAGGCTTGCCAAGGCCAAGATCGCTACCGTCGAAGTGGTCCACATCGATGCCTCGCTGATCCGCGCCAATGTGAGTTGGGAGAGGCTCGCCGACTGGCACGTGGAGAATGTGCTGAGCGAGGATCAGGCGGAGACCGAGATCGAGAAAAAGGGCGGCAAAGCGGCAAATACAAGAAGGCCTGCACGACCGATCCCGATGCGACGATGGCTGCGAATGCCCGCAACCGGCGACTGAAGCGCACCTACAAGCAACACGCTACAGTCGATGACAAGGTCAGAGTCATTCTCGACGTCGCGGTCACGACTGGACAAACGAACGAAAGGCGAGATGATCGCGCCGCAAGTGGACGAAGTCGACGGCATGACGGGAATCGATACTAAAACGGTCACGGCGGATGCCAGCTATGCCTATGCGGAGGTCATGGCGCTCTTGAGCGGCGAGGCATCGATGCGCTGACACCGGCCAAGACAAAGCCGATCAAGAGCCGCGTACCGCTAAGACGCTTTCGTTACGACGCAAGCACGATCTCTTGAGGTGCTCGCGAGGGCGTATCTTGCGCCCCGTGCGGCCCATCAAGCACGGCCGTTCTTCTATTCGAAGGAAGGATTGCGCCCAGTGTCCGCTCAAGGGCTACCGCCTATCGAAGGGGCGGTCAACAAGGCAGTCGTTCTCAGCGATGACTACCCTGTCTTGCTCCATGTCCGACGCCGGCGAGCGATGGAGCAAAGAGGATCAACGGCCCTATCAACGCCACCGTTGGCGTCCCGAAGGCTTCCACGGCGAGGCCAAAACCTGGCACGGCTTGCTGCGCTGTGCGGCGCGGTCTCGCCAACATGAAGATCCAGGCCCACTTGACGGCGGCCGCTATAAACCTCAAACGGCTGGCAGCCGCTCTCGTTGCATTTACTCTCCGTTGGATTATCGCTGTAGTGCGGTTGTAGTCCTCAGATCGAATCGCGAGTTTTGAGCCGACCCCGCCATGACAGGGCTGATCGCTGCATAGCGCGAAATCTATCGGCCACTTCTTCAACGACCCTCGTCCACTTCATGCGCAACGGCCTCGCGCATGCCGGCAAGAGCGGGCGGGGCGTCGTCCGGCTTCATCTTCGGCGCGTTTGCCCAGGACGACGCCGAGGCCGCACGAGCGCAGTGGCGAAAGGTCGCCGCCCAGCTCCGTCCCAAGCTATCCAAGCTTGCCGCCTTCCTCGAGAGCGAAGGCGTTACTCATTCACCCATCGTACCAAGGTGTTTGCTGACGGCACGATACGGAAGATTCATGCGTGACCCCAGGAGACCTGTCTGTTCCCGGCCAGCAACCGGGTAGGTGACCCTATAAGCGGAAGCGAAGTGAGAAGTGATGCACAGGCAGAAGCCGGAGAACGTAATAGTACCTGAAGCGCGAGACGAACAACTCGCGTGACCAGCAACGGCGGATCGAGAGTGGTTCGGGGAAGGACGTTCGTGAAAGGATCGAGGCAGGATAGTTCGCGATAGATGAGCAACAAGCGTGAAGATGGAATGGTCCCTTTGTGAAGACCCGAACGTCACGCGTCGAGGAAACTACCCGATCATCTGGTAAGCGCGGAAGCAGAAGGTCCACTCTCTGGTGGGCAAGGTCTACTCACGCAAGAACCTGAAGCTTGCGTGGGCAGCGCGTTCGCGCCAATCAAAGGGCAAGCGGCGCAGATAAGGTGACCATCGAGGAATTCGAGACCCGTCTGGATGAGAATCTGGAACGGCTCCATCAAGAACTCCGTGAGAACACCTTCTCAAAAATCGGCTCCAAGCGATTGACCAGCGCCTGCTGACACACCCGTCGTAGACCGAGGGTATGCCTAACGGCCTCGTCTTGCCGGGGCCCGCCTTTTTGGAATCTCCAATCGTCGGACGGCTTGCGGCTGATAGAATTCAACGGGCTGAGTCGCACCGATTTGCACCGTACTTTGCTGAATTTCGGCGCATGCCGCGCGAAAATTGCAAGGAACGAACGTGAGCCTACGTTATCTTCGGCGAAGGTAAGATGAAACGTCGTTCAGCAGACGGTGTTCATTCTCGACATCAGCTATGAGCTTAACCGAGAAGTCCCCGCGACAACGGAATCGCCGTCGTGTTTAGTCAGAACGACAGCGCGTCATACCCTCGCGTGACGCTCTAACCCAGCTAAGAAAAGGAGAAAGGCGTGATGTCCGACGACTCGGTTGAGGCCTACGTGCGCGATAGGGTAAGCGTACTTCCCGAGATCCTCGACAAGGATATGACTCAGGCCCCCGGGATAGTACTGGCCGGGCTCACTGCGAGTGCGGCCAAGGTGACCGAGCACGCTGATTTTTACAATCTCAAGCCGAGTCGTACGGTGGATAGTCCGAACGACGATATCGTCTCGCACACGACCACGAGTAGTAGGCTCTGGGCGGGGACCTGACGAATGGCCCAGCAATTGCGAGTCCTGCAGTCGCTCTGGGCGATGGAGCGGCGGCTGGCCGACACTCCGGAATGGCCGCTGCAGAGGCAGCTCGAGATCATCCGCGATGCTGGATTTGACGGTGCTGGAGTGCGCTTTGTGGACCCCGTCTTTGCAGCCGAGGCGACACGCTTCCTGAGCTCGCATGGTATGATCTGGCAGGCGCAGTGCTATCCGAAGACCGTCGATGAATTAAAGCCGGTGCTTGAGCTGGTGGCGCGGCTCGGCGCCGATCACATCAACCTGCAGCCGGATGTTCGGCCACGACGGCTGGAGGCCTGCATTCCTCTACTTGAAGGCTGGCGGCGGCTGGCGGAACAGAGCGGCGTCGCCGTGCACATCGAGACCCATCGCGACCGCATGACGACCGATCTGTTCTTTACGCTCCAGCTTCTCGATTGCTTTCCCGATCTGCGGCTGACGGCTGATGTCTCGCATTATTTGGTTGGCCGCGAATTTGCCTCACCAGTCGATGACACCAACCACGCGCTGATCCACCGCATTCTCGACAACGCCTGGGGCATTCACGGCCGCATCGCCAGTCGAGAGCAGATTCAGGTTTCCCTTGGCTTTCCACAGCACAAGGACTTGGTTTCCTTGTTCATGGGTTGGTGGGAATACGGGATGCGCTCCTGGAAGAGGCGCGCCACGCCGGATGCGACTCTGACTTTCCTCTGTGAACTGGGTCCGGCACCTTATGCCATCACAGGTCCGGACGGCAAAGAACTATCCGATCGTTGGCAGGACGCGTTGCTTATGAAAGACATGATTCGGTCCTTGTGGAATCGGATCGCTAAAGAGCCGTGAGATCGAACTGCAAGTATCTGCGTGCTGCCTGAAACTGCTCCCTGGCACGACCGAAACGCTCAGTTCTCTAGGTGAGGCGCTCATAACCAGCTGTCGTTCGTAAGTCAGTTGTGTCCCGCTCGAAAGGGTGGCGGGTGTGTCGTGCCATCCGTCCGCTCCACGGGCAATGCATCGGCGAATGCCGGTAAGCGGTTCGTCGCGGTGCGCTGGTCCGGCGACAGGTGGTGTCGCGGGTGCACTCGAAGGTGTAGTCGATGCTGCCGTCGGTCTGGGTGACGAGGTGTTGGACGATGTCACTAGTGATCTTCTTCGGGTTGACGAAATGCGTGATGCCGAACTTGCGGGGTCCCTGCGGATCCTGTCGACCGCGATCTCCGGCAGCATCGTGAAGTTCTAGGAGCCCATTCCCTGTTGGCCTCATTGATGTCGACGCGATGATCTGTCGGCGCTGCCCCCTTGGCGATCACGTTAAGCCCGATGCCGGCGATGCCGAACACCACGACGTTCGAGCCCGGCGTGACCTTCGCCTGTTGACGACCGCGCCCGCGCCGCAGCCGTTTAGCAACCCCTTTTCAAGGGGGCGAGCAGCCCTTGCAATGATAGATCGGCTTGCCTCTGTAGGTGAAGCGGCAGATACCGTCGGGCATTACGCCTTGCCTTGCATGTGAGGATCGTGGTGCAGAGTGGTCTTCTGGCTGGGCAGCTTTTGCGCTGCCGGCAATCCGGTGTGAAGAGCGGGATGACATGATCGCCCAACTTCACCGAGGTCACGCCTGCGCCGATTTCGTGGGTAACGCCGGCATCCTCATGACGAAAATGAACGGAAAAGATACCTTCGCCGCCGAAGCCCTCGAACGTGTAAGCTCAGTGGGGAGATGCCGGCGGCCTTGATCTCGACGGCCTCCAGCACCGCCTCCTCGTCGGATTGCGGCGAGAAGGGCTGCAATCGCGCATGAAAAACTCATTATTTTCTTAAATGGGCAGGGATGCTGTATCACATTTGACCTATAGTCTGCGTGACTGGTCAAACAGCGCAGGACAGCGACTCCGACTCTCTTGGAGATGATCCGTCAGAATTGGAGAGAGGCATGGATGACACCCAATATGGTACCCGTGACAAACGGGGGGGCTGGACACCGAACAAGCGGCCGGAGCGCGCACCGCTCTTTGTCTGGCCGGTCCGTCCGAAGGCGTTCCTGCTCTGGCTGTTCGGCTATCCAGGATATCTGTGGCCGTGGAATACGATTTACTTCGCGACCTCGTTGATCGTTTGGCTCTATCTGACGCCTTCGCTGAATACAATGCGAGAGTTCAGCGTCCACTGGGTTTCGCTCATCCTCCTGCGTAATGCGGCCCTGGTACTCCTGATCTATGGCAGTTTGCATATCCTACTTTACGTCCAGCGACGTCAGCAGGCTGACTTTAAATACAACGCTAAATGGCCCGACACGGATAATTCAGCGTTCATGTTCGGAAGTCAGACCGCCGAGAATGTGTTCTGGACGATGTGCAGCGGCGTGCCCGTGTGGACGGCCTATGAGGTGTTCACATGGTGGATGTTCGCCAACGGCTACATCCCTTATGTCGATATTCGACAACATCCGGTCTATTTCATCTCGCTGTTGCTGCTCATGCCGATGTGGGACTCGTTGCACTTTTATTGGATCCACCGCCTGATCCATATGGGACCGCTCTACCACATCATCCACAAGGTGCATCACAACAACGTCAATCCGGGTCCCTGGTCTGGCCTGTCGATGCACACGTTTGAGCACATAATCTACTTCTCCGGCGTGCTGATCTATTTCGTCGTGCCCTCGCACCCGCTGCACGCAATGTTCTATCTTATGAATCTGGTGCTGTCACCGGCGCGGGGCCATCTCGGGTTCGACCGGATCGTACTAAACGACGAGAAGTTTATCGGCACAGAGAGCTACAGCCATTACCTGCACCACAAGTACTTTGAGGTGAACTATGGCGGCAAGTTGGTTCCGTTCGACGAGTGGTTCGGTACGGCGCATGACGGTTCGCCGCAGGCCGACGAGGCGATGTACAAGCGTTTGAAGGCTAAGAAGTACGTTCGCAGCGTATCGGATTAATTGTTGCGGCTACAGAGGGGTGATATGTGCCCCAATTTGGCTTTGTGCCGGTCCGTGGACCTGCATCAGGCGCAGATCGTATCTCATCCTCGTCGCGGCCGCTATCGATAGCCAAAATCTGAGGAGTCCAGTGACTGCTAAAGGACAGTGGATATCGGCCTGCTCAGATAATGCATTGGAGCCCGAACAGGCGCTTCGGCTCGATCACGCAGGACGCTCGTTTGTGATTGTTCGGTCGCCGGAAGGCGGCTACTTCGCGATTGATGGTCACTGCTCCCACGAGAAAGTCCATCTCGCGGCGGGCATTGTCGATGGCCATATCATCGAATGTCCTAAGCACTTCGGAAGCTTCGATTACAGGACCGGTGAGGCGCGCGCGCTGCCAGCATGCATCGACCTACGCAGCTACGAGGTTAGGGTCGAGGGCGGCACCGTCTTCATCAAGATCTGAGTGGGCTAGGGCCGGCAAGCAGCTATTATCGATGCAGCAGTTAATCCGCGCGTTAGGGTTGGCTGAGTGGCTATTTCTGAGCTTCCGACTATGATCAACAGCGCGAGGTGCCGTGGGCCGACTCGCGGAATCGGGCGGACTGGTCGGCAGTGTTTGATGGTATTCTGCGTTCTGGTTGCGCTGTTTGCTCCGTTGCTTGCGCCCTATGATCCCAATGCTAAGGACGCCGTTGCGCTGCTCCACCCCGCACCATCCTTCGGCGCTTTCGCTTGGGCGTGGATTATGCCGGGCGTGACATACTCTGAGCCGATTATCTATGGCGCCAGACCGGTCCTCGCGATGTTGCCGGCAGCGTCGCGCAGCCGACCGCTAGCTGGCTTTGCCTGCCGCGCTCACCGACAACTTGGATCAAGAACGCCGATGCGGTATCGAGCATATGAACACGCTTGTCGAACTCGGGTCTGCAGTCGATGTAACCGGCTAGCCGGATTGCGCGCACGATCCCATCGAGAGTGCCTTGAGCACTTGCCTCCCACGTGCATGCGGAGAATAGTTATCTGCGCAATGACCGCCGGGGCAAGCTCGATGCCGAGTACCTTTAATCCTCCTCGCGACCTGGCCCGCCATATTTCCCGCTGTTGTCTCTCACCTGCCACCGGTCAATGCAACACATTCAAGGCCGACACAATTTTCCGATCGCGGATCGCCGCCAATTTCGCTCGTAGTCCGTCCGTCCGCGAGCCGTTTAGCTCTTGGATCGTTTGGGGAGGCGGTCAAGGGCGGCGCTGCGAGCTGCGAGCAGAACGCTAGGCGGCTTCGCGCATAGCCTTTGTTGACGCCCTGCCCACCAACAAGCGTGACGCCGACAGTCATCAGCATCCACGACCAGGCGGGCCTACAGGAAGACCCCGTCAGCCCACACGTACACGTTTCGTCGCGCCGACAAATCGCGCCTCCGCCAGCGCTCGTACTCGCCTTGCCACTCGGCCGTCAGCCGGGAAATCACCGCGGGCGACAGGTTCGGCGCGTCCTTGCCCAGCAAGGCTGTCGGCGCCTCCTGAAAATCGCCGGTCGAGATGCCAAGTACAGAACCGGCAACAACGCATCCAGACTTCTGGACCGCTGCGCCCGCAGCGGCAGAATCAGCCGAGCTGAACCCGATCCGCCCGCCATCGCCCGGCCGCCCCGCGGTCGCGAATCTTCGCCTCGGGGCCGATGCCCGTCTGGATCGTTCGCGCCGGGCCGTAACCATGCCGCACGACACGGCGCGTCCGTCGGCAAGCTTCAAGTCCTTCACCGTGGCAAGAAATGTCTCGACCTCGGCCTCGACAGGTTGCGCCAGAAGCTGCCGCGCACCAGCGCGCAGGATATTGGTCAATGGTTCGTCGATCTCGTCGGGCTGACGAGGCGGGACAATATTGCCACTCTACTATTGGCGTTTCGCTCTCCTTGAGACGTTCTGGCTTCGACGACCGCCTCGATACGCCACCCTATCTCACTCCGCCATCACCCACCTTTCCGCATAGCTCGTTTTCCAAGAGGTTGACCTAAAAGCAGGTCGGAGCAGCAGCCACACTTACTGCGAATTCCGCCATGGTTGCGCCGCCTGCGTGCAGTTCTGTGCCTGACCAAATTCTGCAGAATCGAGAATATAAGCGCGGCGGCCTCGGCATTGACTCTGTCTTGTACGCGTCGACTCGGGCGGCAGATCACAAAAGCTTCGGTTTGCGAGTTCGCCGCCGAATTTCTGCTTCAAGCCGCCCTACATCGAAGGAATTCGCCTCTACCGGCCCGATAAGGTGTGCGTGAATAATAGGACCTTCTTCAAGGACAAGGTCGCGGAGTCGAAGCGCGGGTGGGGAAACCGTGAGCCATTTGATCAACCGCAGAGGTGCGTTGCAGGCTTATCCCTGCGGCATCGACCGCGCGTTCAAGAAGCTAACACTGCTACCAATCTACAGCACGATGAAGACAATCTCACCCAGCTATGTCCGCGCGCTGCCCGCTCGCTCGGTGCTGGCCCATTCTACGCCTTCTGGAAGGGCTACTTCCCCCAAACCCTGCCGGGGATCGCCGCCGGCTGCCTGCTGACCTTCATCCTGTGCCTGGGCTACTACATCAGCCCTGCGCTCATCGGGGGACCAAATGATCAGATGATTAGCTCTTTTGTTGCCCTTTACACCAACGAGGAGCTTAACTGGGGCATGGCGTCGGCCCTTGGCTCGATCCTGCTCGTCGTGACGCTGCTGCTTTACTACGTCTACAACAAGCTGGTTGGTGTCGACCGGCTCAAGATGGGGCGAGAACGTGGCCGCTTTCGCCTTGCCTCACCATTCGAGAAGGGGTGGTACTATCTGCACCGGCTGATCTGCGCGGCGGTGCTGCTGTTCCTGATCGCGCCGATTCTTGTGATAATCCCGCTGTCATTCATTCCGTGCCCTTCTTCAGCTATCCAATACCGGGGCTGTCTCTGCGCCGGTACGAGGAACTTTTCTTAACCGATCGATGGCAGGGAGCGCTGCTCAACTCCGTCTTCGTCGCCGTGTCGGCCACGCTGCTGTCGACCATGCTAGGCACGCTAGCGGCGCTTGGGCTCAGTCGCCCGCACTTCCCCTGGCGCAGGGCGGGGATGAGGCTATTGATTTCGCCCATGGTCGTCTCGGTCGTCATCACAGCGGTCGCCGTGCATTTCTTCTATGCCGATATCCGGCTGCTCAATAGCTATACCGGGCTGATCCTGGCGCACACCATGTTCGCAACGCCGTTTGTCGTCATCGCTGTGACCGCGACCCTGACGGGTTTCGAACGCTCGCTCACCCGCGCAGCCGCCGGACTCGGCGCGTCGCCGATCACTGTCTTCTTCAAGATCATCCTGCCGCTCCTTCTACCCGGCGTGACCTCTGGGGCGCTCTTCGCCTTCATCGTTTCCTTCGATGAAGTAGTGGTCGCCATTTTCGTGACCGGCCCCGAACAACGCAACCTGCCCAGGGTCATGTTTACCGGCATCCGCGAGCAGATCAATCCGACGATTATTGCCGCCGCCACTGTGCTGATCCTGTTCGCCATGACCATGCTGACTACAGTCGAGCTGCTGCGCAGACGCTCCAAGCGGCTGCGCGGCATTTGCAACACCTGACGGCTACTCCCACGTTATGACACCCTTATGCCATCTCAGAACGTATACGTGATCAGGATGATGGCCATAAACCATCCGCCGCAGCAAAGTCGCTTGATCAGGCCACTCGTTCGAGACGGCCGCGTCTGGCAGGTTCACCACTGACCGAAGGGAAAGAATGACGAACTTCGACCGACAGATCACTCAGTGGGTCAAGCAGACGCCGTTCATCGACACCCACGAGCATCTGATTGAGGAAAGCCGGCACCTCTGCGGCGTGCTCGATCCGCAATTCCTGCCTTGTGACGACTGGACGTATCTGTTCACGTTCTACGTTGCCGACGATCTAGTGGCTGCCGGAATGCCGGTTGCCGAGCTGCAAAGCTTCCTCGGGCCGAATCTTTCAAGCAAGACAAAATACCGACTGGTCGCACCCTACTGGGACCTATCCGCCACACCGGCTATGCCCAAGCGCTGCGCCACTATCCGAACGCAGCGATCGACATGTGCTGGGCATGGATTATCAACCCGGCTGCGAGCGCCTGAAGGAGTTTTCTGATGGCAGTTCCGGTCAACAAGATGTTCCCCTTCGGGCGCGACTATGCTGCGATCGAGCCAATCTATGGACATGCCGTCGTCGCGCGGCCCGGGATCGTGCAGGCACTCTCCGAACTAATCGCGGAAGGCTGGATCGCCCGCGAGGAAACCCCTGAGCTCATCAGGCAGATTATGTGTGGCAACGGACTTCGCTTCAACGAGGGCGTGCGGTTCGTCTATAGCCGCAGACACAGACATCAGAGATCGGCACCCACGCACAAGCGTTCACACATTTAGAGGATTAGAGGAAACGGCACGATGAAGGTAGTCTGCTTCTGGTATGCGACAGATGATGAGATCAATTACATCAAAAGCGCAATGCCGCTTGGCACCGTGGTTATAGCGCCAGAAGGCGAATATCTCTCTCGCTTCGATTGCGCTTACTCGGACGTAAAGGACCTCGTCGCCGACGCTGATGCGATTATTGCCTTCAGCGTGCCAGATGGTGCCCTGGAAATTGCACGAAAACTCAAGTTGTTTTCGTGGCTGCATTCTGGTGTTGACGACCTCCGGCAAATGGGGGCACTTTCCCTTTTTAAGCGACGAGGCGTGAAACTTGCAAACATCCGCGGCGCCAACGGAGTTGCGGTTGCCGAGCAGGCGATGATGTTCGTGTTGGCCCTTGCGAAGAAAACCCTGCTCAAGCATCAAGCATCGCTGGAGCGACATAAACCGTTTCCTCTGTACGCGGACGACTATCGAGCGGCCATGCTACATGGTCGCACAATGGGAATCATTGGCATCGGGAACATCGGAAGCCGTATTGCGAAACACGCAAAGGGATTTGACATGCGTGTTCTGGGCGTCCGCCGTAACAAAGGGAAGCGGGTCGAGAACGTCGATTCGGTTCATGGAATGGACGAACTGCATTCCGTGCTCGCACAATGCGACTACGTCATTCTGGCAACGCCCAATACGCCGGAAACTCACCAGTTTTTCGGCCAAGCCGAACTAGATGCCATGAAGCCGTCTGCGTTTCTGATCAATATCGCGCGCGGAATGTTGATGCAGGAGAAACCACTTTATCAGGCACTGACTTCGGGTAGTTTGCGCGGCTATGCAGCCGACGCGTGGTGGACCTATGGATTTGGAAGAGCCTTTCCAATCGGCACGGGCTCACGCTTGGGGGTTCACAAGCTTCCGAATGTGGTTGGCTCTGATGATCAGGCTGCAAACGCCGATGACGTTCTGCAACGAAATATTGAGTGGGGCACTCAGAACCTGGTGGAGTTTGCAGCGGGAAAACCAATCAGTAGGGAGGTCAACCTGGAGTTAGGCTACTAGATTGGAACGTTCGGGCCGAACCGATAACCGCTCAAGACGACCTTGAACGCTTCCAATTAGTTCCTCGCTGTTCAAAGGCCGTCTTGAGTTAGAGTTTTGCCCTACTTTTGCTAATCTCGCGACAGTCGTTCCAGAATATGACGGCACGTTCTACAAGCTTGATTAAAACTCCTAATCATTTCGCTGCATGCGCTGAGGGTCGGAGGATGAAGCTATCGCTGCTTTGCCACCGAATGAGCTCCGCCTGTTAGACCAGCGCGCCCCTTACATGAGGGTCGAAACCGTCGCACGCATTCAGCGGTGGTCCCACCTTCAGCCTTCCAGCTATCGCCAGCTGAGCTGTCGAGCCCACGCCGACGAATGTGACACTCCGCTCAGCTGCACCACGCCGTTGGGTACGATCAATCTATGATCAGGTTCTCAAATGGGCGTCCGAAAAGGCTGCGAAGTATGCTCACAACGCCTTTCTCGCGCCAGCGGCCGAACCGCCGAAGGGCATTGTTCAACCACCTGACCATTTCCGACAGATCACGCCAAGGAGCTCCGCTTGCGACAATCCAGAGTTCCCCTTCAAACATTACGGTAATCTCTCCAGGTCCGCTGGTCCGACGGCCGATGATCAGGCCCAACATTCGGTCCCATAGCGCGTCCTTCAGACCAACGAGCTGATCGAGCATGCCCAAGACTGCCTCAAAAAGCCCGCGAAAGTGCGCGTCCAGGAGCAGTGGACGTACCAGAGACATTGAGGCCAATGCGCCCCATTGCAAGAGAGTGGGCGTGATAGTTCACCGACGCTACATTACCCGCTGCGGCGTTTCTGTCCGCTTCTATGATGAACATGCGGTGAGACGCGCTCGCCGGTCTCGACGGCCGTAGCCTCAACAACAGCATGACGACGATCGAACTGATGAAGCCATGGGACCGCGGCCTCTCATTAGGTCCAGTGTCTGCTTTCGGAGTCGAACGTGGGAAGAGATAAGAAGCTTCACGTTTTAGCAATCCAATGCAGGATTCCTGCTCTGACACGCGCCAAATTAGTATCTCTGTATTCGGCGGCTTACTACTGTCACTCGGGCCAAACGACACGCCGCCATGAAGCGAGGGAAAAGGTGAAGACGAGCGAACCATCGGAGATCGCGCCGCTCGCGGGTGTGCGAGTTATCGATTTCGGACAATACATGGCCGGCCCGTTAGCTGCGATGATCCTCGCGGATCTGGGCGCAAACGTTGTCCGCATTGATCCACCCGGCGGTTCGTTGTGGGATCACCCCGCGACCAACATTCTCAACCGCAACAAGCGGAGCATCGCACTCGATCTTAATATCTCCAAAGACGGTGACATCGCTCGTCGGCTCATCGCAACGGCCGACGTTGTGATCGAGAACTTCCGCCCGGGAGTCATGGAGCGCCTCGGTCTCGGCGCGCGGGAGCTGGCGGCGGCTTTCCCGCGGCTGGTGTGCCTGTCATTACCAGGCTTCGCGAGCTGTGATGCGGAGGCGCGCGACATTCCCGCGTGGGAGGGGATCGTCAGCGCCGCGATCGGTCAGTTCGCCGACATGTCGCTGACCCGTGTGCTCATGGGGAAGACAGCATCGTTCTCGCCGTTGCCGCTGGCGTCGGCTTACGGCGCCGTGCTCGGTGCGATGTCCGTCGTTCTTGCGCTGTATTCGCGCGCCAAGACTGGCCATGGGGATGTGGTGGAGGTGCCTCTCGCGGCAGCGCTGTCGGAGGGGCTCGCCACCCGCTCGATGCGCATTGAGGGACTGCCGGCGCGATATAGCTCATTGCGCCAGCAGGAGATCTCACGCCGTCGTCAGGCCGGGGAGCCGTTCGGTGTCACCTACGATGAACTTCAGTCCTACATTCCAGCACTCTACCGCAGGTATCGGTGCGCGGACGGCCGGTACTTCTATATCATGGCGGGCTGCCAACTGAAGCACCCGAGGCGGACGCTGGCGCTCCTTGGCCTTCTCGCGGAAGTGGCGGCCGATGAGATCTCCACCTTCAACCCATTCATGCCCACGCGCTCGTGGCCTGCGGGTGGCGACTGCACGCCGGAGAGCGGACCGTCGTCCCCCAAATGCAACGAGTTACTGGCGGCACGAATGGCAGCGGTATTCGAGCGGGAGGCCAGCAGTCATTGGGAGAAGGTGTTCGCCGATGGCAGGGTGCCGGGCGCAATTGTCCGAACAACCCAGGAGTGGCTCCACGAGGAGCACCCTCTGCAGGCCGGACTTCTCATCGACGTCAAAGATCGCCGGTATGGAGAAATGCGGCAGCCCGCAAGCTTGGCTTGGCTCGGCGGGATAGAATTGAAGCGATCCGCGCCGCGCCCGGCTTCGACCCTCGATGGTGATCGTGCCGAAATTTTAGACGAGTTAGTCGAGGGGGCGGGGCGCCAAAGCAGGTCAGTTGAGTCCCACTGTGGCGGGTCGCCAGGCAGCGGCTGGCTGGATGGCGTCACAGTGCTCGACCTCACCAACGTCCTCGCCGGCCCGACGGTATCCGGCACCCTTCAGCGCTTCGGCGCCAAGGTGATCAGGCTCGAGCCGGTGCGCCCGATGTTTGGTCCTTACACCGCCATGCTGTATGGTGTGCAAAGCAACCGCGGCAAGCGCAGCGCGCTTGTCGACATCACAACCAGCCGCGGGCGGCGGGTGCTCGAGGCGCTCGTCAAGCGTGCGGACGTCGTGACTATCAACGCGACCTCGCAGCAACTCACGCGCCTGGGGCTCGATGCGGAGTCAATCGCTGCGCTGAATCCGGACGCCGTGCTCTGCCAAGTTGATGCATTGGGCGGTCCGAGCGGAGGTCCTTGGTGCAACCGGCTCGGGTACGACGAGGTCGCACAGTCCGTGACCGGCCTCATGGCGAGGTTCGGCGGCGGGCCGCAAACTCCTGAGGACCACATGGACGTTGGGACTGTCGACGTGCTGACCGGATACGCGGGCGCTCTCGCGACGGCGGTCGCGCTCTACGCCCGCCGCAGCGGAGTCGACACGCACTTGGCGCGGGCCTCGCTGGTCGCCGTGGGGCAGCTGATCCAGCTCCCGTTCATGTACGACCATCCCGCCCGCTCGCCGTTCGATGAGCCGAGCGGACCGGAGGCGCTCGGGACCGGTCCGCTCTACCGCTGTTACGAAGCCACGGACGGCTGGTTCTTCCTCGCCTGTAAGCCGAGCCAGCTGCCCGCCATGACGAGTGAGCTAGGAATCGATGTTGCGGCTGAGGATCCACAACTCGAGCAGACCTTGGAGCGGGCGTTTGCGAGCGAGAGCGTTGACACTGTCGTCCTGCGCTTACGAGCCCAAGGCGTCGCGGCGCAGCGGTTGGAGAGCGTCGACCGCGTACGTGCACGCTTCATGGCCATGGATGACGGCGGGCGCGGGAGCGCGGATACGACCCTGATATTCGAACGAGACGAGCACCACCCGAGTGGGCATCCGATAGAGCTCATCGGACGTTGCGCGGTGCGCTCTGCGCGTGCTGTGATCACAGCGCCCACGGCTGCGCCAAAACCGGGAGCGGACACTCGGTCAGTCCTGGCCGAGCTCGGGTATGCGGACCAGGAAATTCGCAATATGCTCGAAGTCCGCGAAATCAGCGACTCCTGGAGCGAGGAATACCTGCCGTCGTGAGCGGGGCGCCGGCGCGTCTACGACTTAGTGTACACCGATGGCCAACTAATGCACATCGCTGGCGATTCCCAGTGCTCCCTAAGCTAGACATTCTGAGCCGACGTAAGCAAGCGTCGGCCGACACCGCGCCACCAATCCAGATGGGTAGCCTCAATCTTAACTACGTTTGCACCGACAGTGGGTGCACAACGCAAATCCTCTGCAACGGCTGCTGGTCGGCGTCGACGCAAACGCCGACCCGGTGCCGGCCAAGTAATCTAGGCCTGAGAGCCCTCTTGCCGGAAGCGAGCAGCTTTCCGATCCGACGGGGTCAAATTCAGTCGCTGCATCGAGCCAACGGTGAAGCCATCTAGTTCACCTAGCAGAAGGGCATTACGCCGCGAGTTGCGTGTCCTATCGGTGCAGCTACAAACGACCGCGCCGGTCGCTACGAGCCAAATGTCAGCTACTTCGTGATCGACGACCATGCCAACCTGCTGATCTGCGGCCCGGCCGGCGTCGGCAAGAGCTGGCTCGCCTCGGCGCTCGGCCACAAGGCCTGCCGTGACAATCGCTCCGTGCTCTATCAACGTGTTCCGCGTCTGTTCGATGATCTCGCTCTCGCGCGCGGCGACGGCCGCCATCCGCGCCTATTGCGCGGGCTCGGCCGTGTCGATCTGCTGATCCTCGATGACTGGGGGCTTGAGCCGCTCGACGCCGGTGCCCGTCACGACCTCCTGGAAATCCTCGAAGATCGCTACGGTCACCGTTCCAACATCGTCACCAGCCAGCTCCCCGTGGACCAGTGGCATGTATTCATTGGAGATCCCACCTATGCCGACGGCGTGCTCGATCGCCTCGTGCACAATGCCCATCGGCTCGACTTCACCGGCGAGAGCCTGCGCCGAACCCGGCAATCCGCCCGAAAGGCCTGAGCCCGTGACGCTGTGGACATGCCGCTGCGCTTGGACAACGCCAAGGCGTTGCCCACATGGCCACAGCAACCGCAACAGAAACACAACAGGTTCAAGCCGCGATTCCAGTTGACCGCGCGGCTTGCTCAATGCCAGAGAACCTAGGCAGCCAGAACGCCTCGTCCCCGGGCGAGATCAAATCGGAAAGGTGGGCGACATCGTCTCGGAATCCCCGGGGTTTGCTGGTTATGGCCTGCACGAGCAGCTACCGCACCATTCAAGCCTGACGCGCATCCGCGGGCGAAGAGCGGTTCCGTAGGATCTTCAAACGCACAGTCGAGGCCTGTTTGAAGGCCAAAATCGCCACCGCGGAGGTGGGTCCACATCGATGCGTCGCTGATCTGCGCGGCGGCGAACAGGGTGAGACTTCAGCGACAATCATGAGACTGCGCCGATGGGGACGGACCGAAGGGAGGGCGTAGCCCGACCGGAGGACCGTCCCCATCGGCGTCGCGTGTTTTTGGACCCGTCTGGCGGCTGGGCGGGGCTGGTGCAAGCTGTTGATTCGTCTCGACAAGAGGGATCGATGCCTTGCCTGGCCTGCACATCACCGACCACCAGATGAGGCTATACATGAATTACCGACTGACATTGTCCCCCGAGGCGGCTGCGGCCAAGGCGGGGTTCTCCAAAGCGAGTGCGTATCGGATCGAGGGCGATGCGCGTCCGCCATCACAGAAGAAGGCGCCGAGGGGCCGGCGACGATCCGATCCACTCGCGCCCTATTGGGACGACGAGATCATCCCGATCCTGAAGGCTGCGCCCGGCATCCGCGTGATTGGCGTGCTGGACGAACTGCGCCGACGGCATCCCAACCTCAATCCCAACATCCGACGCACGCTGGAGCGGCGCATCAATGCCTGGCGGGCGCTCAACGGCCCCGAACAGGACGTGATCTTCCGCCAGGAGCATGAGCCCGGCCGAATAGGTTTGTCTGACTTCACTGACGTGAGCGCGCTCGGCATTACCATCGCGGGTGAGCCGCTCGATCACCGGCTCTATCACTTCCGGTTGGCGTTCTCCGGCTTCGAGCATGCCCATGTCGTGCTCGGCGGCGAAAGCTTCGTCGCCCTGGCCGAAGGCTTGCAGAACGCCCTGTGGGCGCTCGGCGGCGTGCCGCGGGAGCATCGCAGCGACAGCCTGTCGGCTGCATTCCGCAATCTCGCGGCGGATGCGCGTGAGGATCTGACACAGCGCTACGCCGCGCTGATGGGCCACTACGGCATGGCACCAACGCGCAACAATGCGGGCATCGCACACGAGAACGGCTCGATCGAGAGCGCGCACGGTCATCTCAAACGAGCGCTGGAGGATGCACTGTTACTGCGGGGCACGCGCGACTTCATCAGTCTCAATGCCTACCGGGCTTTTGTCGACGAGATTGTCGGCCGGCGCAACGCCAACCTTGCCAAGCGGATTGCGCTCGAGAAGGAAGCACTGGCGCCCCTGCCGAAAGGCCGCACGACCGACTTCGAGGAGAAGGTGATCCCGGTGACGTCGTCAGGCGGCTTCATCCTGCGGCGCGTGTTCTACACCGTGCCTTCAAGACTGATTGGCCATCGCCTGCGCGTGCGCATCTTCGACGATCGGCTCGAATGCTTCCTCGGCGTCACGCCGGTCGGGACGCTGCGGCGCGGTCGGCCTGTGTCGGAGAACCACGGCGGGCATGTCGTTGATTATCGGCACGTCATCCATGCCCTGCGGCGCAAGCCGATGGCGCTCCTCAATCTCGTCTATCGCGACCAGCTCTTCCCGCGCACGGCTTACAAACGCCTGTTCGAGACCTTGCGGGAGCACGGTGACGACCGGCGCGCCTGCAAGGTGACGGTCGAGCTTCTGGCTCTGGCCCATGAGCGAGCCTGCGAGGCCGAGCTCGCCGAGGCGATCGCGACCGCTCTCGATGCCGGACGACTACCCGATCTTGCGGCATTGCGCGACCGCTTCCGGCCGGAGGCGACCTCGATCCCGAGCGTCGCCGTCAAACTGGCGCCGCTTAACGTCTACAATGAGCTGGCCTCCGTCAGCATCGTGTCGGCCCGCTCCAGCCTGGGAGAAGTGGCATGACCAGCATAGCGACCTCCGTCGATGCTGCCCGCGTCGAGCTGCTGCTCAATGAGCTGCGCCTGCCGGGCGTTAAGGCGATCTGGCCGAAGCTCGCCGCGCAATCGGACAAGGAAGGCTGGCCTGCCGCCCGCTTCCTCGCCGCTCTTGCCGAGCACGAGGCAGCCGATCGTACCCGCCGACGCATCGAGCGACACATGGTGGAAGCGCGTTTGCCCGCCGGCAAGACGCTCGCCACCTTCGACTTCGAAAGCGTGCCGATGCTGTCGAAGGCACAGGTGATGGCGCTCGCCGCCGGCGACGCTTGGTTGAAGGCCGGCGCCAATCTGCTGTTGTTCGGCCCACCCGGCGGCGGCAAGACTCATCTCGGCGCAGCGATCGGCCTGGCTCTCGTCGAGAACGGTTGGCGCGTTCTCTTCGCGCGCACCACTGATCTGGTGCAACGGCTGCAGGTCGCGCGGCGCGAGCTGGCGCTGGAGTCCGCGATCAGCAAACTCGACCGCTATGACCTCCTGATCCTCGACGACATCACATATGTGAGCAAGGATCAGGCGGAAACCAGCGTGCTGTTCGAGTTGATCGCCGCGCGCTACGAGCGACGCTCGCTGCTGATCACGGCCAATCAGCCATTTGGCGAATGGGGGCGAATCTTCCCGGATCAAGCAATGACGCTGGCGGCCATCGATCGTTTGGTGCACCACGCCACGATCCTTGAGATGAACGTCGAGAGCTATCGTCGAAAAGTTGCCCTCGATCGCAAGCGCGGTCCAGGCCGACCGCCCGCTCACACTACGCCCAACGAGCTCGACAAGACTGTGATTGACGCCGGCAGCGCCGCTTGATTGTCGCGCAGCGTCAATCAACGCTGGCCAAGCCGGCCGACAGCGTCAATTATCTCCTGACTCGGCCGCCTCGTCTCATCTTGATTGACGCGCCGCTCTCATCCTGATTGTCGCGCTATACTGATCCGCGCCAATGTGAGTTGGGACAGCCTCACCGAGCAGCATGTGGTGGATGTACTGAGCGAAAAATTGGATTGTCCCTTGTAGTCCGTTTGCGGCTTAAGATCGCACCGTAGCGCGGGTTTTGACGCGAGGGCCATGACGGGGCCGGTCGCTGCATCGCGCGAAATCCATTGGCCACTTCTTCAACGACCCTACGTAACAGCGCTGCCACAACACCCTGGCGAGGACCTCGGCGATCGTTTTCTTCAGCCCGGGATGATCGTCGGAGACGACGAACTCGACGCCATGCAGGCCACGGCCTTCAGGCCTTCCAAAACTCCTTCCAACTCGAGCGGCTCTCCCGGTTGGCGAGCTCAACTGCAAGCACCTGACGCCGGCCTTCCCAGTCAAGGCCGATGCGATCAGCACCGCCTGGCTCGCAATAATCCCGTCTTCGGGCACCCGCTCATAGCGGGCGTCCAGGATCAGATAAGGGAACGGTTCCCTCAGCTTGCGTTCACAGAAGGCTTTGAGTGATGCATCCAGCCGCTTGTTGATGGCGCTGATCGCCGAGGTCCAGAAGGCATGTCCCACCAGCTCCTCAGACCTGTTTGACCTTCCGCGTCGACACGCCTTGCACGTACATTTCGGCCAAGGCCGCAACCAGCGCCTTCTCCGCGCTGGTAGCGCTCGAACAGCTCGGTCGAGAACCGCCATTGGCGGTCCTCCGGCACCTTCAGCTCGATCTTACCGACCCGATTGATCAGCGCGTTAGTAGCCGAAGCGATAGCCGAGCCGCGCTTCGGTGCGTTCCCCTTTCTCCGCGCCCAGCGTCTCCGCCATCTCGGCTTCCAGCGTCTCCTGCACCGCAGCCTGGATTAGTGGCTTGAGGAACTCCTTGTCCGACGCCAAAAGCTTTGACGGCAGATATCCGTCCTGATCTTTGTCACGGTCATGGTGGTCCTTGCTCCTCTACGAGCGGTGATCTTCCGGACTTACCATGACCGCCGCAGCCTCTCAGCTTTTGCAGAACCTCCCGCACACTACCGACGGACCATACAGCCGCACTTCCACCCGCTGAGGGATAAACAGTGCGGCCCACTCGCCGCCGATTACCCTCCTGCCAGCAGTCCGACCGTTCGCCCCTACCTCTCAGACATGGGCCTGTCACCTCTCAGCAATGAACTCTGAGCGCGAGCTTCTCGCGCACCCCATCCGGGCGCATCACCCGCACGCCGATATTGTCGAGGATCTGTGCTGCCCGCTCCACCAGCTCAGCGTTCGTCGCCAGCCGCCCCCGCGAGAGGTACAGGTTGTCCTCCAATCCCACTCGGACGTTCGCGCCCGCCAATGCTGCCATCGCTACATAGGGAAGCTGCATCCGCCCGATCGAGAAGGCCGAGTAGATGGCGCCCGGCGGGAGCCCATTCACCATCGCCATCAGCGTGGTCGGATCGTCTGGGGCGCCGTAGGGGATGCCCATGCACAGCTGGATCAGCGGCTGATTGATCAACCCCTCCTCGACCAAGTCGCGCACTGTCCACAGATGACCGGTATCGAACACCTCGAGCTCAGGACGAACCCCGAGCTCCTGCAAGCGTCCGGCCATCTTGCGCAGCGAGGGATAGGTGTTGACCATGACGTACTCACGGGTGCCAAAGTTCATCGATCCGCAATCCAGTGTGCAGATCTCCGGACGCAACTCTTCGACATGTACCAGTCGCTCAAGCGCGCCTGCCATGTCCGTCCCCGCGCAGTCCGGCGGCAGCGGAGAGTCAGGTCCACCCAGCACGAGGTCGCCGCCCATTCCTGCGGTCAGGTTGATCACGGGGTTCACATCCGACTTTCGAATGCGCTGCACCACCTCCCGATACAGTGCCGGATCTCGCGAGCCCTTCCGGGTTTTGGGATCACGTACGTGGACGTGCACTACCGCCGCCCCCGCCCGCGCTGCCTGGATCGCCGAGTTCGCGATCTGCTCCGGGGTTACCGGCACATGCGGGCTACGCTCCACATTCGCGCCCCCCCCTGTTACCGCACAAGTGATGAATACCTCAGAGATCATCCCGTCCTTCTCCTTCGCTGAAAGCTTGGCCGCCCCAAATCGGGCCAGAGCCGCAATAAGTTATTATTTCATGATGTTTATCTCTTCTGGAGTTCTGGGCGTAAACAGCGCCGCGCACTGACTGGGATCAACGGGTCCTGACGACAGGCCCGCTACCAACACCTTGGCTATGGCAATCCTCATCCCAGCAATCGGCGTGCCACTCGCGGAATCACGTGCGCGGCTTGCCTGACGAGAGAAAGCGCATGTAGCTAGTAGCTTGCTCTTGGATGATAATGCGGGTAGTCGGAGTTCCAACATCAATCGGACACGGCTGGCCAGATAGGGATGGAGCCGCATGTGATGCCGGGGCTCGTGCGGACTCGGATAATAACACACTCTAAGCCGATCTCGCCGCCGACGCGCTCGACACCAGTGAATAGTCTGGCATCATGATTTCTGGCTACTGGTGCCATGAAGCACCTGATGCTCCACCGGGCGCGCCATCTGTTCATTCGCCAGCAGACTGCCGTCATCAATTTAATCCGCGCCTACTTTGCCGAGTTTGGGATTGTCGCCCCGGTCGGACCCAGGGGGCCGAGCAATTGCTAGAAGTCGTCGCCGATACAGCTGACCGCCGGCTCCCAGAGGTGGCCGGCGCGTGTCTTGCTGCTCTCGGCAGCAAATTGGGCCCTAAAGGCCCGGATTTTGGAGTTCGACCGACGCATCATCGCCTGGCATCGATCACATACGACGAGCAAACGGCTGGACGCGATTCCTGGCGTCGGGCCGGCGCTGACAACGGCGCTGGTCGCGAGCGTTGCCGATGCCAACGCCTTCCGATAGGGTCGGGACTTCTCGGCCTGGGTTGGGCGCGTACCGAAGCAGAACTCGAGCGGTGGCAAGGACAAATTTGGCAGTATAAGCAAGCAAGGCGATCGCTATTTGCGCAGCCTGTTCACGGCAGGCGCACTCGCCGTGATCCGCTATGCCAAGATCCATGGCACGGGCCATCGGCCCTGGCTCACCGGATTATCGGCTCGGCGCCCCAGCGCTACAAGGAACCCGCCGCTCTTACGGCGTGAACTAGATCACAGCCGGTCATCCGGGTGTCACATAACGGTTGGAAGGGACGAACAGCACTAGGGTCCGGACTCAATTGATCCACCAAGTGACGGCGACGACCAAGAGGATGGCGGAAAGGAAGTTGTCGGCTCGTTTGTCGTAGCGGGTCGCAATCCGCCTGAAGTCCAAGGCGGCAAAACATGCGTTCGATGAGATTGCGTCCTTTGTAGGCTTTGGCGTCGTATCGATGCGGATGCTTGCGAGTTGGGTTCGGCGGAATTACTGCCTTTATTCCGCGCTCGGCCAACCATTCACGCAGGCCGTTGGCGTCATAGACCCTGTCAGCCAACAATCGTCGAGCAGGAGAGACAGCAGATCGCGCGCCGCGGTGAGGTCATGGCAGTTGCCGGGGGTGATCACGAAGGCGAACGGACGTCCTTGGTCCTCGGTCAGCGCGTGGATTTTAGTGGTGCGTCCGCCTCGCAAGCGGCCGACCAGCCTGCTGGAAGTCCCCCCTTTTTGGGCCCGCCGCCGATGTGGGGCGCGTCGATGGACATCGTCCCGACCCGGCCGGTTGAGCCTGGTCAAGGCGTAGAAATATCGCCCACACGCCTTGGCGGCTTCAGCGATTGAGGCGGTTATAGATTGTCGTGTAGGGGCCGTAATCTGCCGGACAGTCTCGCCAGCGCGCGCCTGATCGCAGCATGTGGAGGATCCCGCTGATCACACGGCGGTCGTCCACGCGATAAGCACCGCGCCGCCCACGTGGCAACAGCGGTTCAATCCGCTTCCACTCCGCCTCGCTCAGCCAGCGGCTCATGACGTCGCGCCCGAAATAGTCGCTCTCGAGCGGCAGCGCCAGCGCAGCTCTGGGTTAGACCAAACGCGCGTTGCCCTGTACAACCCTCCAGGGGCCTTAGTAGAGGCCTTCAAACGGTCTTCGTATCAGTCCCCCGACGAAGAACTCGACCAGAGAGGTGTAGTCGAAAACCGGAATGCCGACCGCCCGCTGGACCGCCGCGGCGTAAGACGGCAGCTCGGAGCACGTGATCAGCAGCATCCCAATGTCCGGCCGGTCGTCGAGTAGGGCCACCGCGGCATCGACCGTTTCCGTCTCGACGGCGGTTACATCCAGGTCGCCGCAGGGTCAAGAAAAGCGGCCGCGAACGCGGGGGCGTCCTCGAGTCCAGAGATGACCATGCGCTTGGAGTTGGCTGGCAGCCCGGCTGCTTCAAACAAGTCCGGAGTCAGCAAACACGCGCTCGCTGTAAAATGCCGAGGGCCTTCTCGCGCGGAAGTATCCGTTCGAGGAACGGAGCGAGTAGAAGACTGGATAGGAGCACGGGCACATCGACTGCGGCACGGACCGCCTCTTGATACCGGATCATGAACCCGCAGTTGGAGGTGATCAGTTGCGCACCCTCGCGTACGAGGTCAGTTGCGGCCTGGGTCACGGCCGAGGTCATTTCCGCAGCATTATGAAAGTCAGGCACCGTCTTGTAACGTACAGGGACACTCCACGTGCTGGCGTTCCCAACACTCCCTGGAATGTAAGGCCGGATGCTGGGCGAACGAGCTGCAAGATACCTACGGGCGCACCGAAGAACGACTGTCCGGATTTCAGCGAAGCGAACCGCCGCTTGTTTTGGGGGAGAGGAAAATCGATCATCTGTGATCAGATCCACTTCGAAATATACCAGTACTTGCCAGCAGTAGCCGTTTCGGCCGGCCCTCAAGCGAACAATAAATACCAACAGCGCGAACGCAGGGCGATGCGGCGCACACCTGTTAGCTCGGTTTGACCATGTCCCTATTGAAAGCTCGTCGTCCTTTTTTGGCAAAGACGTTCTCGTCTACCCGAAGAACGGGTGAGTGTGCAACGGATTAACTATGCTTGCCATCGCTTCACCTTGTCCTATCCTTATGAGCTGCGTGTTAGCTTATCCAGCACTCGGATCGAAATGGGAGGCGTGTCGAGACCCGCTTTCGATGAAGCATTCGAGGACAGGGTGCGCGTGAGGTTCGACCACAGCCCATGGGCTTCGCGCGGACTCGAAGAATATCGAGCGCGTCGGTCGCGAGGTCGCCGAGTTGCGCCATCGTCAAGCAGTAGTTCGAGCTCCGCACAAGAGGCGATGGGCCTCACATGAGGTTCCATTTTGTCATGGAGTCGTGTCCGGTTAACTACGGCGATGTCGCAAATCCGACGACCCGCAGCGTTTTTTTCCCTGGCAGGCAAGCCTCGCGGAGTGGCACGTCGATTGCTGGGATGAGGACTGCGGCAGCCACGGCGCTGTTAGCGATCTTGTCGCCAGGAGAATTCCGACGAGACCTGCTCGGTCGCTCTAGCATACCAAGGGAGGCCCCGGCTCTGCTGGGGAGGCAGCAGAAGTTTGAAATTTCAGGAAGTCGTCCACCGACGAAACTCACGAATCGTGAGGCATCACGCTAAAAAGGAGCGATGGACGATTACGAGGGCGTAAGCCACAGCAAGTGGGAGTGCAAATATAAATATCACGTGTTCTTCATTCCCAAGTGCCGCAGGAAGCGCCCCACGGGGAGTTGAGGCAGAATCTCGGGGAGGTATTCCGCAGATCTGGCTATGCAGAAGGAGTGCCGGGTCGAAGAGGGCATCTGATGTCCGATCATGTTCACTTGATGATTGTCGACCGGCCCAAGTATGCGGTGTCGCAAGTAATCTGGTACATCAAAAGAAAGAGCGCTATCCACCTAGCAGCGGGTCTATGGAGAGAGAAAACGCAATTTCGTAGGGCAGCACTTTTAGGCCCGGGGAAGCGGTGATCAGGGAGTATATCCGCAAGCAAGGGGCCGAGGATACGCGGCTCGACCAAGTCAACATGTCGCGCTAAGGCCGCTTTAGGCGGCCAACAAAATCGGAGACGCGTTAGCGTCCCCACCGCCGCTTTGAGCGGCCCAATTCCTAAAGTCCCCGGCCTCATGATTAACACCATCGGCAGCCTGCGCAAGATGACCAAACGCCTGCAAGAGCTCGGGGCGAAGCCTGAGCTCGAGATGTTGGACTTGGGTTATCTGATGATCGTGAACGATCCAATCAAGGGAGGACTAGTTCACGATCTGCTGTTGATTCAGCTGTGCATGGGGTGGGCTACCTCGCGCCGGACGATTTGTTGATGGCGAGTGGTGCACCAGCTTCCGCTACGGGCCATTTATTGATCTTCGCGGTCGGACCAATGCAGCCTTTGCAGCCTTCATATGCGGCCAGGGCTCCGTTGGCTGGCGCGGACGTTCGCGTCAGTTTGGAAGACAACCTGTACCTCTTCCGCGGGCGGCTAGCGACCAACGACGAGTACGTACAGGAGGCGACAGAAATGACGAGGTCGATGTGCGGGTGGTCAGCCCGCAGGAAATGCGAAGCCCAAATCGCACGCCTAAGCCCGCCGGTCATGCTTGAGAAGTCGAACCTTCCGGAGACGCTCCCGCGAGCAGTCGGGCTGCTCGGGGCCAGCGTCATCGATGGCGGCTGGGCCCACGGTTCGTGCTCAACGGAGTGGACGTGCGCCTGTACGACCTCGCGCCCAAGGCAGTCGAGTATGTGAACAGCATGCTGGCCGAAGCGCGGTATCAACGACTGCCCCTTGTGCGGCTACCACTTGAAGCGACACTCACAGTTGTGAGCTCGGTAGCGGACGCGGGGCGCGCTGTGGAGCTCGTGCAGGGGTCTGCGCCGGAACGCCTTGAGCTCAAGCAGAAGCTGTTCGCCACCGCCAGCCGTCCTGCCAGGTCCCGAGCTCTGATCTGTATTCCTCGACGTCGAGCTTTCGCCCGTTACTGCTGCAGGCGGAGATGGACCATCCCGAGGGCATTCTCGTCGCGCACCCGTTCCAACCTGTGTACCTGCTGCCGCTGGTTGAAACGTGCGCCGAAGAGCCCATGCCACCGGAGGCGCCGGAGCGGGCGGGGGCGATCCACCGGGCGATTGGGATGCACCCGCTCGTGGCGTGAAGAGGTAGACGGATTCGTCGCGGCGGAGGTGTTGAGTCGCGAGTCGCTTTGGCTGGTGCACGACGATGTGGTCACGCTGCGGGAAATCGATGACGTGGTTCGCTACTCCTGGGCGCTGCGCCGCGCGGCTATCGGCTCCTACCGCATGACCGGCGGCGAGAGGAGCATGCTCCAGACCATCCAGCAATGGGAATTCAAGTGTCCTTTGTCGAGGCTGACTGAGAAATCTGACATCGAGGTGAAGGCGGCCGAGCACGCAGACGCGCTGGTGAAGGCCGACCCCTTGGACGGTCCCGCCGCATACGACGACTTGCTCGTGGCACTCCTGCAGGCGCTGCATTCCCAGGGACTACGGCGCAGGCGAAACGGTCACGCACTGGGAACAGGGGCTCCGCGCTCGCGTTCCCCAGGTCGCTCAGGATTCTGGCCAGTTGTGCACCCCGCGAGAGATTCCGCCCAACTGCATAGACGGCAACGGACACGCGGCTTAGAGCACCTATGTCCAACTCTGCAGGGAGGCCACCGGAACGTTACACGTTACATCGGCACCGAGGGCGAGTGCCGATCGAACAGCGGCACCTACTTCACGGTCGAAACGCACCTGTCTCATCTGGGTGAACTGCAGGCAGGCGACGCGTTCAGGCGCTCTCGCAGGTTCTCGGTGCCGACGACAAGCGCCTGCATCGCTATCACGTGATCACGTGCGAGGGTGACGAGTGGGCTGGCCGCGACGGACGAGCAGATGCTGATTCACATCGAAACCATGAGACTCTCCGCTTTTGAGCAATTGAGAAAGGAAAACCAAATGGAGTTCGGTTCCAAGAGCTACGAACAGCAGTCCCACGCACGTGGGTGGTCGCTTGAGGGGCGAGTTGCACTGGTGACTGGAGCGGCGGGCGGTCTTGGAAAGGCTATCGTGAGCGAACTGCGCGAACGCGGGGCGGACGTGCATGGTGTGGGTATTGCCAGCGAGGGTGTCTTGCATGCGGATCTTTCCACTGCAAGCGGGAATCGCGACATGATAGCGCATGTACTTGCAACCGCTGGACGTCTCGACATCCTTGTCTTGAATGCTGGGTGTCAGTTCGTCGCACCGATCGATCAGTTTCCGGACGCCGAATGGGAGCGTCTTCGAGGCGTGATGTTGGACGGGCCATTCTTCGCGATGAAGGCGGCGTGGTCGGCTTTGACAAAAGCCCCGGGCGGGCGGGTTGTGGTCACGGCGTCCACCGCGAGCTTCGGCGGGGCGCCCGGAAGGGCTGCATACATCGCTGCGAAGCACGGGGTTCTCGGTTTGGTTCGCGTGGCCGCATTGGAGGGCGCTGCGCATGGCCTGACTGTCAACGCGGTCGCGCCGGGCTGGATGGATACCGCGATGATGCGTCGTCAGCTGGAGGCTCAGGCTGCAAGCCGAGGCATAAACACCGACGAGATCGTCGCGCGTTTCCGCTCGTCTCAACCAGGTGATCGCTTCGTCGACATTCGTGAGGTTGCGGCAGCCATTGGCTTTCTTGCGAGCCCTTGTGCTTCCGGAATAAATGGAGAGTGCGTCACCATCGATCTCGGTGCAAGTGCCTGATGACGAACACTAGTGTCCTGAACCAGAAGTTCGCAACATCGCGTCGTTTGGGGCATTGTAACAGCAGAAGCGCTCGATGGAAGCAAGGATGTCATCGGCGGATTTGGTCCATCGGAACGGTTTGGGATCGGCGTTGTATGGTTCGATGAACGAGGCGATGTCCGTCCTGAGGGCGGCTACGCTGCTTGTTATCGGTGAGGAGCGCGAAGAAGCGCTCGACTTGGTTGAGCCATGACGAACTCGTCGGGGTCAGGTGCACATGTCAACGCGGCTTTTTGGCCAGCCATCTCCGGATCATTGGGGTCTTGTACTTGACGTAATTGTACATCACGAGATGGACGTCGATTCGCGCGGTACTGCAGCCTCGATCTCGTCAAGGAACTTGCGGAACTCGGCTGTGCGATGGCGCCCGTAGCACTTGCCAATGATCCTTCCGGTCGCAATATCGAGGGCGGCGAACAGGCGACGTAGTGCCATGCCTTTTGTAGATCCTATGCGGGCGTGGCGGACAGGGGGTACTATCTCGATTTCGACCCACCACCAGCGCATAGGAGTTATTGATGGAAGCCCAAACAGTAACACCCTGGCGCCCGCCGCAGCTGACCACCGCGATCCGCTGTCTTGTGGCAATCGAATTGAGCAAGAAGGGCTGGGCCGTCGCGATTAATACGCCACTGGCGGACAAGGTCAGCCGCCACACGCTCCCTGGATGTGATTGGACGGGACTTTTGGAGCTAATACAGCGGGTACGCACGCGCGTTGCTCGAGAGCTTGGCCGGCCCGTGGAAATGATCTCATGCTACGAGGCCGGCTATGACGGATTCTGGCTCCGCCGTCTGCTCGAAAGCCAGGGCGTGCACACCTAGTAGTCGATCCGGCCAGCGTACAGGTCGATCGGCGGGCCGGACGAGCCAAGACGGATCGCATCGATGCCGAACGGTTGCTGCGGTCATTGATGGTTTATCTGCGTGGCGAGCCGAAGGTGTGGAGCGTGGTGCGCGTGCAAAGCGTCGCCGAAGAAGATGACCGCCGGCTGCACCCTGAGCGGGATCGGCTGATCGCTGAACGCATCCAGCACGTCAACCGCATTAAGGGCCTGTGTGCGATCCACGGCATTTACAACTACCAGCCAATGCGGCCGCGATCTGACGCGGCGGCTTGAACAGTTACGTACTGGGGACGGACGCGCGTTGCCGCCGCGGCTCGAGGCAGAGATCGCACGCGAATTGCAGCGCATGGAGCTCGTACTGCGAATGCTCAACGAGATTGATGCGGAGCGCAACGCCGTCGCATCGGCTAGGATGTCGGTCCATACCAACGCGAAAAAGATCCAAGATCTCGTCAAACTCAATGCAATCGGACCAGAGATTGCCACGGTATTGACAGGCGAAGTGTTGTACCGCCCGATTTAACAATCGCCGCGAGCTGGCAAGCTATGTCGGTCTGACGCCGATTCACTTCCAGAGCGGCTCCACGCCGTGACCAGGGCATCAGCAAAGCCGGTATCGCACCACCATGATCGAGTTGCCTAGTTGTGGCTGCGTCACCAGCCCGACAGCGCTTTCAGCGTCTGGTTTCGCGAGCTTGT
>NZ_PSRT01000077.1 GCF_004212635.1 Bradyrhizobium genosp. SA-3
TTCTCGAGCTTGATGCCGAGATCTTCCGAGATCGCCTGGCCGCCGGTCAGGATCGCGATGTCCTGCAGCATGGCCTTGCGGCGATCGCCGAAGCCCGGAGCCTTGACGGCCGCGACCTTCAGACCACCGCGCAGACGGTTCACGACCAGGGTCGCGAGGGCTTCGCCTTCGACGTCCTCTGCGACGATGACCAGCGGCTTGCCGGTCTGCACCACGGCCTCGAGCAGCGGCAGCAGCTCGTTGAGCGAGGAGAGCTTCTTCTCGTTGATGAGGATGTAGGCGTCGTCCATCTCAACGCGCATCTTGTCGGCGTTGGTGACGAAGTAGGGCGAGATGTAGCCGCGGTCGAACTGCATGCCCTCGACGACGTCGAGCTCGGTCTCCAGCGACTTGGCTTCCTCGACGGTGATCACGCCCTCGTTGCCGACCTTCTTCATGGCGTCGGAGAGGAACTTGCCGATCTCGGCGTCGCCGTTGGCGGAGATGGTGCCGACCTGGGCGATTTCGTCGTTCGAGGTGACCTTCTTCGAGTTCTTCTGGAGGTCCGCAACCACGGCTTCGACCGCGAGGTCGATACCGCGCTTGAGGTCCATCGGGTTCATGCCGGCGGCCACCGACTTGGCGCCTTCCTTCACGATTGCCGCCGCGAGCACGGTGGCGGTGGTGGTGCCGTCGCCGGCCGCGTCAGCGGACTTGGAGGCGACTTCGCGCACCATCTGGGCGCCCATGTTCTCGAACTTGTCGTCGAGCTCGATCTCCTTGGCGACGGTGACGCCGTCCTTGGTGATGCGCGGAGCGCCGAACGACTTGTCGAGCACAACGTTGCGGCCCTTCGGGCCGAGGGTGACTTTCACCGCATTGGCGAGGATGTCGACGCCGCGCAGCATCTTGTCGCGCGCTTCAACCGAGAATTTGACTTCTTTGGCTGCCATCTGGAATTTTCCTTGAGGTGTTTGACTGGAGGGAAAGAGAGGCTCTTAGGCCGCCTTCTTCTTGGAAGCGGGGACGTCGAGGACGCCCATGATGTCGCTTTCCTTCATGATCAGCAGGTCTTCGCCGTCGATCTTGACTTCGGTGCCGGACCACTTGCCGAACAGCACGCGGTCGCCGATCTTGAGGTCGATCGGGATCAGCTTGCCGGCTTCGTCGCGGCCACCGGGGCCGACGGCGATGACTTCGCCCTGGGAGGGCTTTTCCTTGGCAGTGTCGGGAATGATGATGCCGCCAGCGGTCTTCTCTTCTGCGTCGATGCGCTTGACCACGACGCGGTCGTGAAGCGGACGGAATTTCATGCAGTCCTCCTAAGCAATTGCACGAGTTGAGGATTTTTAGATGGTTAGCAGTCGTTGCCCGCGAGTGCTAGCACGGGCGAGGCAGAAATAGAACGGGAATTTTGCGGGGGCAAGGCCTTCTAGCAAAAAAATTAGCACCCGGAAGCGCGGACTGCCAGAATCTCTTTTCCATCGTTAACGGCGCGCCGGGCCCGTATTAGCACGGAGCTGCATCTGCTGCTAACGCATTGAATTTCAACAGCTTGTTAAACTTTTGGGCTTGAGATGAATTGTCAGTTTGCGTCACATTTCTCTCATGTGAGCGCATCAGTACCGGGTGGCTCGTAAGGCACACACCGACCAGGCCGCCCCTTGAATGCGCTCCTGCAAAGGAGGTTTGGCATGGGACTGAGGAGTGGGGGCGTTTCCGAGGATTTCCGGAAACAGATGCTGGGTTACGGGCTGACGACGGCGCAAATTCTCTATCGGATGCCGGATCATCCCTCGCTGCTCCAGACGTACGTCTGGCAGAACTACGACATGTTTCCGAAATTTCCGGCGCTGAAGGATTTCCTCGCCTTCTGGCAGGAGAAGCTTGACGGGCCCTTATTCTCGGTGACGGTAGCGCATTCCAAGCTGATCAAGCCGGCCGAGCTGCGCGCCGTAGATGGCGTGTTCCGGCTGCATTGAGAAGAGATCAGACGCTGCCGTTGCAATAGCGTTTCCACATCGCGCGATAGGCCTCGTCCACCGCTCGCGTGTATGAGGCAGGATTGCCGGCGGCCGCAGCGTCGATCTGTCCGGGCAGTTCGCGGCGCAACTTGTCGAGGTCGCCGATCTGCGCTGCACCGCTAGCTGCGATTTCGATATAGGCCTCATCGCCATCCGCGACCCAGTTCGGCAGGCCAAGCGCGGTGAGGATGGCGCCGCCGGCACGGCTGGGCAGACTGGTCCCGAGCTTCGCCACCACGGGCACCCCCATCTGTAAGGCTTCCAATGTGCTGACGCCGCCATTCTGTGGGAAGGTGTCGAGCGCAATGTCGACGCGATTGAACGATGCCAGATGTTCGCTTCGCAAGGTGGCTCCGAGCAGATCGACGCGTTCGGCCGGCAATCGGCAAGCTGCAAACCGCGCCAGCAGATTGTCGCGGACCAGTTGATCGTCCAGCGCAACATCCTTGATCAGAAGTCGCGAACCCGGCACCCGCTCGAGAATCCTGGACCAGACTTCCACCGCCTCGTCCGAAATTTTGCTGATGCGGTTGAAGACACCGAATGTGACGAAGCCGTTCGAGAGCGCCGGCGCCTCCGCCCGAGCAATCCCGGCCGGCAGTTGCGCCAGCGTCACGAAGCACGGCAGGTCGACGACGGTCTCCGCAAACAGATGCCGAACCGCGAAAGGAATCGCGACGGGGTCCGAGAACAAATAATCGATCGTTGGCAGCCCTGTGCCAGTGCCGTGGCCCCAACCATGCACCTGGATCGGTGCCGGCTTGCGCGCAAACACGCCGAGCCGGTTTCCTCTAGTATGGCCGGACAGATCGATCAGGATATCGACGCCATCGGCGCGGATCTGGGCGGCGAGGCGATCGTCGGTCCACTGCGAGGCGTCGCGCCAGCGATCGGCGAACCCTTGAAATTCGCTGGTCGTCGCATCCACCTTTGACGAACAAGAGTAGCACACGATCTCGAACTGCGCCCGGTCATGGTGTTGCAGGACTGGCTTGAAAACGAACGCGGCCGAATGCGCGTTAAAATCCGACGAGACATAGCCAAGCACCAGACGGCGATCCAGATCGCGGCCGTTGTCATGCGGTCCCGCCGCTTCTGAAGCGATTTTCGCGCCGATCCGCTCCCACCATACTTGCCGCGCTCGCTGATGCTGCTCAACGCTGGCGTCCGGCACAAAATCGAGCGTGAATATCTTGTTTGAGATCGCGCTCTGGAGGTCAGGCTGGATGTCAAGGGCTCGGTCGAAACTGGCGAGGGCTTCGTCGACTCGGCCAAGTCCGGCGAGACAAAGGCCGAGCACCGAGTGAGCTTGAATGGAATCGGGAGCCATCGCGAGAGCCTTCTCGCAATCGTGCGATGCCTGGGCAATTTGCTGGATCTGGAGCAGGACACCGGCCCGCGCGAGCCACCCATTCGCGTCGTTGGGTGCCAGCGCGATTGCCCGATCGCCGTCTGCCAGGGCTTCGTCAAATCGCTGAAGTTCCCGTAAAGCGATGGCGCGGTTCGCGAGCGCCGCCGCATAGTCGGGCTTGATCGATAGCGCCCGGTCCAAGCTTGCGAGAGCCTCGTCGTAGTTGCGCAGACGGCAGAGCGCCCAACCCCGGCCGTTGTGGGCTTCGGCAAGGTTGCCGTTGATTGCGAGCCCCTTGTCGTAGCTCTCGAGCGCTTCTTGGACGAGATCAAGGGCCACGCTCGCGTTGCCGAGATTGGACAGGGCCAGGGCGTAGTTGGGTCGCAAGGCGAGGGCCTTTCGATAGCTCTCGCGGGCCTCATCGTGACGTCGTAGCCCGTTTAGCGCGACGCCTAGGCTCATATGAGCTTCGGCAGATCACGGATCCACGGCAACCGCCCGGTTCAGCAGAATTTCGGCTTGCTGGTAGTTCTTGGCATCGGACTCCAAAGTGCCGAGCATATGCAGCGCGATGAATTGGTTGGGCGCGAGCTGCAGGAGTTGGCGATAGGCCGCCTGGGCCTCGGGGAGAAGCCCCATCTTGTGCAGCTGGAGTGCGTGCCCGAGCAATGGCAACACTTCGGCCTTTTGCCGTTTCTGAAGCCGGGCATTTTGAAATGCACGCTGACCTACGCTGTTGCCCATGAATCAATTCCCCCAGAATCTCCCGGCAAGATTAATTCAGCGTGAGAACGAATACGAGACGATGGCCGCTCGCCACGACAGCTTGGGACAAGCTACGACCGATCGGGTCGTCGAGTTACTTGCCTTAAGCCCTGCAATTGCTGGCTCGTCCAAGACCGGATAATCTGCCTTCGGGTTGCACCCGTCCGGCGGTGCGCGGCTCAGATCAGGGAGGCAGACAATGGCCAAGCAAAAGGCATCACGACCCGCAACGAAGACCGCGGTGAAGAAGCGGAGCGGCGCCAAGGCAGCGGCGCGATCCTCGGCGCGCAAGGCGGTGAAGGCGAAGGCCCGCACTGCCGCACCCAAGAAGCTCGCGCGTCCCAAGCAGCGCATCGCGATCAGCCATCACCGGGAGGAAGACTTCAAAGCCGACGGCCTGCGCGCCTACGCCAAATACCGCGACCTCGGCATCGCCGAGGCGACCCACGGCCTCGCGCAAGCGCATGTGATCCGCCTGCAAGGCCCCTGCAATCCGGCCGAGGTGTCGAAGCTGCACTTCCACGACGTCGACTTCCAGATGGTCTACGTGCTCAAGGGCTGGGTGAAGACCTACATGGACGGCCAGGGCGAGACCTTGATGAAAGAAGGCAGCGCCTGGACCCAGCCGCCGAAGATCAAGCACATGATTCTGGATTATTCGGACGACGTGGAATTGCTGGAGGTGATCCTGCCGGCGGAATTCAAGACGGTGGAGTTGAAGGCGTAGGCGCTCAACTGTCGCCATTGCGAGGAGCTCGCGACAAAATTGCGAAGCAATTTTGCGCTGATGCGACGAAGCAATCCAAACTGTTTCCGCAGATGCATTTCTGGATTGCTTCGCTTCGCTCGCAATGACGGGCAGAGAGAGCCTACGCCAATACCCCCACCACCGCGCCCATCAGGCACGTCGTCAGCGTGCCGGACACGATCGACTTCAGCCCGAGCGCGTTGATCTCCTCACGTCGCTCCGGCGCCATGACGCCGAGGCCGCCGATCATGATGCCGAGGCTGGCAAAATTGGCGAAGCCGCACATCGCGTAGAGCATGATCAGGCGCGAGCGCGGATCGAGCGTATCGGGTGGCAGCTTCGAGAAGTCGACATAGGCGATCAATTCGTTGAGCACGGTTTTCGTGCCCATCAGACTGCCGGCGGTGACCGCCTGGTCCCATGGCAGTCCCATCAGCCAGCATACCGGCGCCATCACCAGACCCAGCAGCCGTTGCAGTGAGATTGGGGCGCCGCCGATATCAGGCAGCAGGCCGAGGACGGCGTTGACGAGATAGACCAGGGCCACCAGCACCAGCAGCATCGCAACGATGTTGATCAGCAGCTCGATCCCCGCACTCGTCCCTTTCACGATCGCGTCCATCGTCCCGGAGACCTCCATCTCGGGATTTTCCAGCGCGCCGCCGGTGCGCCTGTCTGAGGTCTCCGGCACCATGATCAGGCTGACGAGGATCGCGGCCGGCGCGCCCAGCACGGAGGCGATGACGAAATGCGCGGCCGCATCAGGAATGAGAGGAGCAAGCAGCGTCGCATAGAGCACCAGCACCGTGCCCGCGATGCCGGCCATGCCGCCGGTCATCACCAGGAACAATTCGCTGCGCGTCATCTGCTTCAGATACGGCCGCACGAACAGCGGTGCCTCGACCATGCCGAGGAAGATGTTGGCGGCGGTGGACAGCCCGACCGCGCCGCCGACGCCTAACGTGCGCTCCAGGAGCCAAGCCATGCCCCGCACGATCGGCGGCAGCACCCGCCAGTAGAACAGCAGCGTCGTCAGCACGCTCATCACCAGCACGATCGGCAGCGCCTGGAACGCCAGGATGAAATCGGCGCCCGGCACCTTCACGTCAAAGGGCAGGGGGCCGCCACCGACATAGCCGAACACGAACGAGGAGCCGGCGCGCGAGGCCGCGGAGATCGCACCGACCGCGTCGTTGATGGCGCCGAAGGCGCGCGCGACCACGGGTAACTTCAGGAGGACGATGGCGGTGACGAAGGTGACGGCGAGGCCGATCGCCGCCTGCCGCAACGAGACGGCGCGGCGATTTTCTGCGAGCGCGAAGGCGATCAGCAGCAATGCGAAAATGCCGAGTGCCGATTGCAAGCGCAGCATGATGTCCCCAAAGCCCCCATGATTATGGCCGCGTCTGCGTCGCAAAGGCAATGCCGGGACATGCGGGAGGCGTCCCGCTGTTGACAAGCCGGTCCGCCTCAGTCACGCGGGAGCACGTCGAGACTAGGGGGCGGACGGTCCGAGGGTGACCCAAGAGACGATCCAAGAGGCGATGCCAGAGCAGCCGATACCAGCCAGTCGGCCGGTCAGTGCCTGCGCGCTCCTCGCCCACCGCGCCTTCCTGTTCTTCCTGCTCTCGCGCAGCCTGTCGCGCTTTTCCAGCCAGATCGCGGCGGTCGCGATCGGCTGGCAGATCTACGATCTCACCGGCTCGGCCTTCGATCTCGGCATGGTCGGCCTCGTCCAGTTCCTGCCGACCGCGCTGCTCGTGTTCGTCGCTGGACACGCTGCCGATCGGTACGAGCGCAAGCGCGTCGTCCAGCTCTGCCAGCTCGTGGAAGCGGCGACCGCGCTCTATCTGGCCCTCATCACCTATCTTGGCGCCGTCGGCGAGGTGCAGATCTTCATCGCGACCTTCGTGCTCGGCATCGCCGGCGCCTTCGAGAGCCCGACCACGGCGGCGCTGCTGCCGCTGATCGCACCGCAGGGCTCGCTCCAGCGCGCCACCGCGGTCTCCAGTGGCGCGGCGCAGGTTGCGACCATCACGGGTCCGGCGCTCGGAGGCTTTGCCTATGCGGTGGCGCCGCATCTTGCCTATGCCGTGATGGTGCTGTTCTGGATCCTTGGGATGATCCTGACCGGCTTCATCCGTCCGCGCCCGCAGGCGGTCGCCAAGGAAGGGACGAGTTCGGACAACATCTTTGCCGGTGTTCGCTTCATCCGCGGCAATCCGGCGATCCTCGGCACCATCTCGCTCGATCTGTTCGCGGTGCTGTTCGGCGGCGTCACCGCACTGTTGCCGATCTACGCCCGCGACATCCTCCAGACCGGCCCGGTCGGGCTCGGCGTGCTGCGTGCGGCACCTGCGGTCGGCGCGCTGTTGATGACCATGGTGCTGGCGCGTCACGCCATTTCGCGGCATGTGGGTCTGCGCATGTTTCAGGCCGTGATCGTGTTCGGCGTCGCCACGATCGTGTTCGCGCTCTCGTCCTGGATGTGGCTGTCGGTGCTTGCGCTCGCCGTCTTGGGCGCGGCCGACACGATCAGCGTCGTGATCCGCTTCTCGCTGGTGCAGCTATCGACGCCGGACGAGATGCGCGGCCGGGTTGGCGCGGTGAACTTCCTCTTCATCAACGCCTCGAACCAGCTCGGCCAGTTCGAGAGCGGGCTCACCGCCGCCCTGTTCGGCGCCATGCCCGCCGCCGTGCTCGGCGGCGTCTGTACGGTCGCGGTCGCGCTCTTGTGGATGAAGCTGTTCCCCAGCCTGCGCCAGGTGGAGAGTTTGGAGTAGGGGGCCTCCGCTCTCTCCACGTCATTGCGAGGAGCCCTTGCGACGAAGCAATCCAGAATCTCACCGCGGGGGCAGTCTGGATTGCTTCTCGCAATGACGATTGTGGAGGCGCCGCGTTCTTTAATTACCCCCGCCCGACGAACGGCATCTTGGTCGCCATCACCGTCATGGTCAGCACGTTGGCGTCGAGCGGCAGGCTTGCCATGTAAGCGACGGCATCGCCGACCGCCTTGGCATCCATGCGCGGCTCGTGCTTGGTGGTGCCGTCGGGCTGGAGCACGCCGGGGCCGTTGACCATGCGGTCGGTCATCGGGGTCGCCGCATTGCCGATATCGACCTGGCCGACCGCGATGTCGTACATGCGGCCGTCGAGATTGCTTGCTTTCGTCAGGCCCGTGATGGCGTGCTTGGTCGAGGTGTAGGCCGCCGAGAACGGTCGCGGCGCATGCGCCGAGATCGAGCCGTTATTGATGATGCGGCCGCGCGCGGGGTCTGGTCCTTCATGATCCGGAAGGCGTGCTGCGTGCACAGGAACGGGCCGGTGAGGTTGGTGTTCACCACCGCCTGCCACTGCTCGAGGCTGAGATCCTCGAAGTTCACGGCCGGCGCGCCCATGCCGGCATTGTTGAAGAGCACGTCGAGGCGGCCATAGGTGGCCTTCACCTTGTCGAACAGCGCGGCGATCGAGTCCGGCTTGGTCATGTCGGCGGTGACGCAGAGGCTTTTTCCCGCGGGGCCGAGCTTCGCTGTCTCCTCGAGCATGTCGAGCCGGCGCCCTGTGAGCACCACGGTGAAGCCGGCGTTCATCAGCGCCAGCGACGCCGCACGCCCGACACCGGTGCCGGCGCCCGTCACCACTGCGATCTTCTTTGTTTCACTCATTGTTTCCTGCCTTTTCTTTCGCTGTCAGGTTTTGGGTTCTTTTTCGTTCTTGTAGGGCGGGCGCGGAATGTTCTGATGCGCGGCGCGCAACGCCGCCGACCAGCGCGAGCGCAAATCGTGGAAATAGGGCTCGCCCGCCTCGATGCGGTGATTGAGATCGGCTTCGCAGGCGTCGTTGCGCACCACCAGCACGTCGATCGGCAGGCCGACACCGAGATTGGAGCGCATGGTCGAGTCCATCGAGATCAGGCCGGTCTTCAGCGCCTCGTAGAGCTCGACGTCGTAATGCATGGCGCGGTCGAGCACCGGCTTGCCGTATTTGTGCTCGCCGATCTGCAAGTACGGCGTGTCGGTGGTGCACTCGATGAAATTGCCGGCGGTGTAGATCATGAACAGGCGCATCCGGGAGCCCTTGATCTGGCCGCCGAACAGGAAGGAGACGTCGAAGGAGACATCCTCGGATTTCAGCGCCGGTCCTTCGGTCGCGTGCACCGCCCGGATCGCCCGGCCGATGCGCTGGGCCGCCTGGAACATGGTCGGCGCGTTCATCAGCGTCTCGACCTCGCCCGTGTCGGGGTCCTCCAGGCCTTCGGTCAGCGTCGACAGCACCGACTGGCTGATGGCGAGGTTGCCGGCGCTGGCGATCGCCATGATGCGTTCGCCGGGCTTGGAGAAGATGTGCAGCTTGCGGAAGGTCGAGACGTTGTCGAGTCCGGCATTGGTGCGGGTATCGGCGATCATCACCAGACCGTCCCGAACCAGGATTCCGCAACAATAGGTCATTTCCAGTCCCCGAACGCGTTTGCGCGGAATTACTAGCCAATTTCGGGGGAGCATGAAACCCCCGATTCCCCGAGCCCGGCTGTCATTCCGGGGCGCGCGCCAGCGCGAGCTACGGTGCGCGATTGCGCACCTGAGAATCCATTGGGCCGCAGAGTTAGTGGATGAATGGATTCCGGGCTCGCGACGTTGTCGCGCCCCGGAATGACAGCTAACTCTGCCACTGTGACTGCGATTGCCCGCCGCGGCCGGCCTGCTCGACCTTGACCGCCACCGCCAGCGTCTCCGTGCCGCCGCCGTAGCGGGTGCCGCGCACGGGGGCTGCGCCGAGATAGTCGAGCCCGATGGCGACGCGGACATGGGCGTCGGTGGCGCAGATGCTGTTGGCGGGATCGAAGCCGACCCAGCCGAGATCGGGCACATAGGCCTCCGCCCAGGCATGGCCGGCCTCCTGGTGCACAGTGCCGTCGGAGCGCAGAAAGTGCCCGGAGACGAAACGTGCCGGCACGCCGCCACTGCGCGCGCAGGCGATGAAGATATGCGCGTAGTCCTGGCACACGCCGCGCTTGAGCGCGAAGGCTTCGGCCGCCGAGGTGCCGCTGTTGGTCGGGTCCTCGTCGAAGGTCATGTGATCACTGATTTGCGTCATCAAGGTGTGCAGGAAGCCCAGCGTGTCGCTCTCGGCCTCGCTGCGCAACTGGCGCGCAACCGCGATCATCGCCGGATTGACGATGGTGAGGTCGGTTGCGCGCAGAAACATGCCGGCCGGAAAGCGCTCGTCCGTGCCGCGCAGCACGCCGCCGGTATCGTGGGTCTCGATCAGGCCCTCGGCGGTGATCTTGATGTCACTGAGGGGCCCGCAGGACAGCACATGGGTGACGTTGCCAAACGCGTCCTCGTGGGTGTCGAGCTTGGTGTCGGTCGAGACGTCGATCTGCCATTCCGCCACGTATTGCCCGTCATGGCTGCCGGGAGTCATGCGCAGGATCTGGATCACGCTGCTGGCCGGCGGCTCGTAGCGATAGGTCGTGGTGTGCTGGATTCGCAGGCGCATGGTGGACCGTGTCGTTAGTGGTTTAGGCCCGACTGTCGCCGCAAAGAAGCTCGTCATGCCCGGGCTTGTCCCGGGCATCCACGTTCTTCTTCGTCGCGCGAAAGCAAGTACGTGGATGCCCGGGACGTCTAGCGCGAAGACGCGCTTCGCGCTGTAGCCCGGCCATGACGGTATCCCATTTCGTCAGTCGGGGAACATCAGATCAAATACTGCTTCGTGATGATTTCGCCCAGCCTGGAATTGTCCGCGATGAATTCCTGAATGAATTCATGCACGCCGTGCTGGAAAATGTCGTTCATATTGCTGTGTTCCAGCCGGTTGCGGATGCCGCGGGCGTGGCGCTGGGCCGGGCCCTGGCGGCCATAGGCGACGCCAATCTGGTCGAGGTTGCGCACGAGATTGCCGTAGCAGCTTGCTAGCGAGCGCGGCAGCGTGTCGTTGAGGATGAGCAGGTCTGCAATCAGCCACGGTTTCAGGGTCTCGCGGTAGACCCAGTGATAGGCGGTCAGCGCCGAGACCGAGCGCAGGATCGAGCTCCACTGATAGAAGTCGAGCGGGCCGCCGACATGCTCCTCCTCGGGCAATAGCACGTGATACTTCACATCGAGGATGCGCGCGGTGTTGTCGGCGCGTTCGAGATGCACGCCCATCCGCGAGAACCAGTAGGCGTCGTTGCGCAGCATGGTCCGGTAGGCCGAGCCGTCGAAGCGCAGCGAGGTCTCCTGCACGAAGCGCAGGAATTTGGCGAGGTCCTCGCGCGTCGAGGTGCCCTTGCTCCAGACCGCCTGAAGCTCGATCCAGGCCGAGTTGATGGTGTCCCACATCTCGCTGGTGAGCGCGGTGCGCACCGAGCGCGAGTTCAGCCGCGCCGCCTCGATGCAATTCCTGATCGAGGACGGGTTGTCCGCCGAGAACGAGAGATAGTCGACGACGTTGTCCTCGTTGGCTTCCTCATATTGTTGATAGAAACTTGCGGCGACGCCGGCGGTGAGCAGCGCCGAGTCCCATTCATTGGTCTTGCCGATATAAGCGGCGGGAAGCGCGGTGACGCGCAGCGTCGCATCGATGGTGCGCGCGAGATACTCGGCCCGTTCGACGTAGCGGGCGAGCCAGTAGAGGTTTTCGGCGGTACGCGACAGCATCTCTCTACTCGTCCAAAATCCAGGTGTCTTTGGTGCCGCCGCCCTGGCTCGAATTTACCACCAGGGAGCCTTCCTTCAGTGCGACGCGTGTCAGCCCGCCCGGCACGATCGTGGTGCGCTTGCTCCCCGTCAGCACGAAGGGCCGCAGGTCGACATGGCGTGGCGCGAGACCTGACGCCGTGCAGGTCGGGCAGGTCGAGAGCGCCAGCGTCGGCTGTGCGATGAAGCCTTCCGGCTCACGCTTCAGCTTCTCGCGGAAGGCTTCGATGGTGGCCTTGGTCGCCGCGGGGCCGATCAGCATGCCGTAGCCACCGGAGCCATGGACTTCCTTGACGACGAGCTCGCCGAGATTGTCCAGCACATAGGCGAGATCCTTCGGCTCGCGGCAGCGCCAGGTCGGCACGTTCTTCAGGATCGGTTCCTCGCCGAGATAGAATTTCACGATATCGGGCATGTAGGAGTAGATCGCCTTGTCGTCGGCGATACCGGTGCCGACCGCGTTGGCGAGCGTGATGTTGCCGGCCGCATAGGCCGACATCAGGCCGGGCACGCCGAGCACGGAATCGGGGCGGAAGGTGAGAGGATCGAGGAAGTCGTCGTCGACACGGCGATAGATCACGTCGACCCGCTTCAACCCTTCCGTGGTCCGCATGAACACTTCGTTGTTCTTGACGATGAGGTCGCGCCCCTCGACCAACTCGATGCCGAGCTTGTCGGCGAGAAAGGAATGCTCGTAATAGGCCGAGTTGTAGACGCCGGGCGTGAGCAGGGCGACGGTCGGCTCGCCCGAGGCGCTCTGCGGCGCGACCGAGCGGAGCGCGGCGAGCAGCTCGTCTGGATAGCGTTCGACCGGCGCCACCCTGTGGCGAGCGAACAGATCCGGAAACAGCCGCATCATGATCTCGCGGTTTTCCAGCATGTAGGACACGCCCGAGGGCGTCCGCGCGTTGTCCTCGAGCACGATGAAGTCTTCTGCGTCGACCCGGACGATGTCGATGCCGGCGATGTGCACGTAGACGTCGTGTGGCACCTGCTGGCCGTTCATCTCGGGACGGAACACCGGGTTCTGGAAGATCAGATCGTCGGGCACGATCTCGGCGCGAAGAATGTCGCGGCCATGATAGATGTCGCGCAGAAACATGTTGAGCGCGCGCACGCGCTGCTTCAGGCCCTTCTCCAGCAGCGCCCATTCCTTGCCGGACATGATCCGCGGGATCACGTCGAACGGGATCAGGCGCTCGGTCGCCTCGGCTTCGCCATAGACCGCAAAGGTGATGCCGATGCGGCGAAACAGGAGCTCCGCCTCCTGGCGGCGATATTCGAGCGCCTCGGGAGGCGTCTCCTTGAGCCAGCGCGCCAGCTCCTGATAGGCAGGGCGAAGGTCCCCGCCGGGAATATTCATTTCATCAAACGCGACTGCCATAGATCCCGACTTGTCTCCCTGGCCATGCGGCAAGAGTGCATGACTTTCATGTGGTAGCAAGGGGCGGGCCAGCGCGATAAGCATGGAGGATGGGCATTTGCCGGGGATGCCCGGCGGCTTGCCTGAAAAAATGGCTGAGGACTGCTTATTTCGGCAGCAAAACCGCGTGACTTGAACGCGTTACCTCGGCAAAGTCGGCGCCACAGGTGAGGGACAGTTTTATGAGCGAGATCGTCACGGCGGGCATTCTGGTCATTGGGGACGAAATCCTGTCCGGCCGGACCAAGGACAAGAACATCGGCTTCATCGCCGAATATCTGACCAATATCGGCATCGACCTGAAGGAAGTGCGGATCGTCTCCGACGAGGAGGACGACATCATCGCCGCGTTGAATGCACTGCGGCAACGCTACACCTATGTCTTCACCACTGGCGGCATCGGCCCGACCCATGACGACATCACTGCCGACAGCGTCGCCAAGGCCTTCGGTGTCGGCATCGATCATCATCCGGAGGTGGTCGCCCGCTTCCGCGAGCGCTGGAGCGAGCAGGATCTCAATGAGGCCCGGTTGCGCATGGCCCGCATCCCCGATGGTGCCGAGCTGATCCAGAGCGCGACCATCCTCGCCCCCGGCTTCAAGATCGGCAATGTCATCGTGATGGCCGGTGTGCCCTCGATCATGCAGGCGATGATGGACATCGTCTCGCCCAAGCTGAAATCCGGCGTGCGCATGCTCTCCGAATCGGTCCGCGCCAATGCGCGCGAGGGTGACATCGGCAGCCCCTTGCGCGCGATCGCGGCCGCCCATCCCGACACCATCATCGGCAGCTATCCCTTCATGGACGAAGCGCAGAGGCCCAACACCAATCTCGTGGTGCGCTCGCGCGATGCGGACAAGCTCGCGGCGGCGATGGCGGCGGTGAAGGAAATGCTGGCGGGATTGAACATCACCCGCTAAAGCGCCCGGCTTGCTGGACGTTTTACGAAGCAGGAGACGACAATGGCTGGTGAAGCACCGGAACTGAGCGCGCAGGAGCGGGCGGGCAAGGCCTTCCCGGTCTCGTGGGACCAGTTCCACCGCGATTGCCGGGCGCTGACCTGGCGGCTCAACGAGGTCGGCCCGTTCCATGCGGTGATCGCGATCACCCGTGGCGGCCTGGTGCCGGCCGCGATCGTGGCGCGCGAGCTCGGCGTGCGCGTCATCGATACGGTCTGCATCGCCAGTTACGAGCATAACAAGCAGGGTGAGCTCCAGGTCCTCAAGGGTATTTCCGAGGCGGCGATGAAGCTCGGCGGTGGCACCGGCAAAGGGCTGTTGATCGTTGACGATCTCGTCGACACCGGCAAGACGGGCAAGCTGGTGCGCGAGATGCTGCCCGATGCGCATTTCGCCACGGTCTACGCCAAGCCGATGGGCCGTCCGCTAGTCGACACCTTCATCACGGAAGTATCACAGGACACCTGGATCTTCTTCCCCTGGGACACCGCGCTGTCCTACCACCCGCCGCTCCGCGACGGGGCGGCGTGAGTTTTCTCCACCTCGCCCCGCTTGCGGGGAGAGGTCGCGCCGAAGGCGCGGGTGAGGGGGACCCTCCGCGAGTCCTACTGTCACCGAATTTGCGGAAGCAGCCCCTCACCCCCGACCCTCTCAGCGCGAGCGAAGCTCGTCGCGGCCCCGTAAGAACGGGGAGAGGGAGTGGACCCGCACTATGCCCCTGCAAAACCGCGTCACGCCGACAGGCGACATCATCGCCACCCCGCATCGTGGCCTGTTCACCGGCAACCGCGGCATCATCCATGATCCCGCGACGAAGACGCTGCTGAAGAAGCGCTGGTCATCGCCGGCCTGGCTCACCTGCACTTGCGAATTCCGCGGCCGGCGCCGCGAGGTGATGGCACAGCGCAGCTGGACCGAGCTGTTCTTCCTGGACGAGGCCACTGCGCTCGCTGCCGGCCATCGCCCCTGCTTCTATTGCCGCCGCGACGATGCCAATCGCTTCCGAGCCGCATGGGAGAAGGGCAATCGCGTGCACGGCGTCCGCATGCACGACATCGACACGGTGCTGCATCACGAGCGGCTCGATCACGGCAGGAAGCGGC
Organism: Bradyrhizobium genosp. SA-3; assembly: GCF_004212635.1. Lineage (GTDB taxonomy): Bacteria > Pseudomonadota > Alphaproteobacteria > Rhizobiales > Xanthobacteraceae > Bradyrhizobium. Next base: position 15,033 of record NZ_PSRT01000077.1, read on the forward strand.
TGCACGCGCTGCTGGTGCCGCTGGACCAGCTTCCCGAAGGTGCGATGGTTCAGCAAGGCGAAGAGAGTTTTCTGGTGACGCAGGGCAAGGCGCTGTTGTGGTCACCGGCGGGCTATAGCGCGGTCGAGCGTCAGCTTGGCGAAGCGGCGTTGCTGACGCCGCCCTCAACGCTGCGCACATTGAACTCCGGCTACGCGCCAGTGTTGCATCCGACGGCGCTGCCTTAGCGCAGCGCCCGCCCTTGCCATCACCCGAGTTTCTCGCGCGCCAGCGCCGCACCGGCGCCGAGCGCCATCAGCTTGGCTTCCGCGATCTCCCGGCGCATCGGCGCCATGCCGCAATTGGTGGTGGCGATGATGTTGCTCTTGGGCAGGAATTTCGAGACCGCCTCGATCACCTCCACGACGTCCTCGGCGGTCTCCACCGTGTCGCTGGCGACGTCGATCACGCCGGCCTGCACGATCTTGCTCTTGAGCAGCGCCAGCAGGTCGAGCGGCACCTTCGAATTGCGGCACTCGATCGCAACCTGCTGGATCGGGCTCGCATCGATCGCCGGGAAGATCTGCTCATACTGCCGCCACTGGCTGCCGAGCGTCTCCTTCCAGTCGGTGTTGGCCTTGATGCCGTAGCCGTAGCAGATGTGCACGGCGGTGGCGCAGCTGAGGCCCTGCGCCGCGCGCTCCAGCGCCTTGATGCCCCAGTCGTTGACCTCGTCCATATAGACGTTGAAGGCGGGCTCATCGAACTGCACGAGATCGACGCCGTCGGCCTGGAGCGCCTTGGCTTCCTCGTTCAGGAGCTCGGCGAAGGCGAACGCCATCTTGACGCGGTCGCCGTAATAACGGTCCGCAATCGTGTCGATGATGGTCATCGGGCCGGGCAGTGTGAATTTCAGCTTCTTCTTCGTGTGCGAACGCGCGACGCGCGCCTCGTCGGCATGAACGCGGCCCTTGAGCCGGAGCGGGGCGACCACCTGCGGCACCATCGCCTTGTAGCGGTCCTTGCGGATGCCCATCTCGACCTTGTGGGCGAAGTCGATGCCTTCGATCTTCTCCAGGAAGCCGTGCACGAAATGCTGGCGGGCCTGCTCGCCCTCGGTGACGATGTCGATGCCGGCGTCCTCCTGGATCTTCAGCCAGATCAGTGTCGCGTCGCGCTTGGCGCGCGAGAGCTCTTCGCCCTGCGACTTCCAGGGCGCCCAGAGCATGTTGGGCTCGGCGAGCCATTCCGGCTTCGGCAAGGAGCCGGCGATCGTGGTTGGAAACAGCATGGCGGCCTCCCGGCGGGTTGTGTTGCGCCCCTTCCTGCCATGTCTTAACGTCGAGGTACAGAACGACAAAAGTCGTCAAACCCGCGACGCCGGACCGGAAACGCCATGATCGAATTCTTCTTCGACTGTTCCAGCCCCTGGACCTATCTCGCCTTCCACAACATCCAGCCGCTCGCGAAAGAGCTTGGCGCGGAGATTATCTGGCGGCCGATCCTGGTGGGTGGCATCTTCAACACCGTCAATCCGAGCGTCTATGCGCAGCGGGAGAAGCCGGTGCCGCTGAAGGCGCGCTACATGAAGAAGGACCTCGCCGACTGGGCCCGCTCGGCAGGCCTGTCGATCAAGATGCCGCCGACGGTGTTTCCGGTGAACAGCGTCAAGGCGATGCGTGGCTGCATCTGGCTCGGCAAGGACATGGTGCCGTTCGCCACCGCCGTGTTCGAGGCCTATTGGGGCGAGGACAAGGACATCTCGCAGGACGCGGTGCTGGCCGACATCTGCAGGAAGGTCGGCCTCGACGAGCAGAAATTCTTCGCCGGCATCGCAGAGCAGGGCATCAAGGACCAGCTCAAGGCGAATACGGAGGAGGTCGTCGCGCGCGGTGGGTTCGGCTCGCCGACCATCTTCGTCGGCAAGACCGACATGTATTTCGGCAACGACCGTCTGCCGCTGATCCGTGAGGCGCTGCAGCGTCAAAAGGCGAGTGCGGCCTGATGGTGCGCGCTGTCGTCTGCCGCGCGCTCGGGGCGCCCGAGACATTGCGGCTGGAAGAGTTTCCGTCGCCGCCGCTTGGGCACGGCGAGGTGCGCGTTGCGATCCGCGCCGCCGGCCTGAACTTTCCCGACGTGCTGATGGCGGCGGGCGAATATCAGCTCAAGCCGGAGCTGCCGTTTACGCCCGGCATGGAAGCTGCCGGGGACGTCATCGAAGTGGGGGCCGACGTGAGGGGCGTTGCCGTCGGCGACAAGGTCATCGTGAAGATGCGCCACGGCGCCTTCACGGATGAAGCCGTGGTGACGCCGTCGCAGCTCACCGCTAAGCCGTCCACGTTCGACTATGCGGAGGCTGCGACCTATCTCGCCGGCCACGGCACGGCCTATCATGCGCTGATCGATCGTGGCCGGGTCGCGCCGGGCGAGGTGCTGCTGGTGCATGGCGCCGGCGGTGGCGTCGGCCTTGCGGCCGTCGAGATCGGCAAGATGCTGGGCGCGACCGTGATCGCGACTGCCTCCAGCGACGAGAAGCTTGCGATCGCGAAATCGCGCGGCGCCGATCATCTCGTCCGCTACGATCGCGAGCCGTTTCGCGATGCCGTCAAGCGCATCACCGACGGCCGCGGCGCGGACGTCGTGTTCGATCCCGTCGGCGGTCAGGTTTTCGAAGACTCGATGCGTTGTATCGCCTGGGGCGCGCGGCTTCTGGTGATCGGCTTCACCGGCGGCATCGGCTCGGCAAAGACCAATCTGCTGCTGATCAAGGGCGCCAGCGTGCTAGGGGTGCGCGCCGGCGAAGCGGTGCGAAGAAATCCCGCGCTCGGGGAGATTCGCCTGAAGGCGCTGCTGCAATGGGCGGAGGAGGGCAAGCTGCGCCCGAACGTCTCGCATCGCCTGCCGCTGGAAGACTATGCAAAGGCGATGCGGTTGTTGATCGACCGCAAGGCGATTGGGCGCGTCGCGCTGGTGATGGATTGACGGTGTTGTAGGTGCCGTAGGGTGGGCAAAGCGACTTGTCCGCCGTAGCTCGGAGAGCGAAGGCGGAAGCGTGCCCACCATTCTGGTTTCGGTTGCTGGTAGATGGTGGGCACGGCGCAAGAGCGCCTTTGCCCACCCTACGAGAGCGCTATTTGTACTCCCGCTCGGTCCACCACGGGAAATAGTCCGGCATATCGCTGGACACCTTGTTCTTGAATTGCGCCGGACGCTTCTCCAGGAACGACACCACGCCTTCCTTCACATCGTCGGAGCGGCCGCGGGTGTAGATGCCGCGGCTGTCGACCTTGTGGGCCTCCATCGGATCGTCTGCGCCCATCATGCGCCACATCATCTGGCGGATCAGCGCGATCGAGACCGGCGCGGTCTTGGCGGCAAATTCCTTGGCAAGTGCGCGCGCGGTTGGCAGGAGATCATCGGGCGAGACGACCTTGCTGACGAGACGGCCGGAGAGCGCTTCCTGCGCCGGGAAGACGCGGCCCGAATAGCACCATTCCAAGGCCTGCGAGATGCCGACGATGCGCGGCAGGAACCAGCTCGAGGCGGCCTCCGGCACGATGCCGCGCTGGGAGAACACGAATCCGAAGCGCGCGGCATCCGAGGCGATGCGGATGTCCATCGCCAGCTGCATGGTGACGCCGATGCCGACCGCGGGACCGTTCACGGCGGCAATCACCGGCTTCAGGCATTTGAAGATGCGTAGCGTGACCTGACCGCCGCCATCGCGCACCTGCGGATCGCTGTAATCGACCTTGCCGTCGGCGAACCGCTTCACCGGGCCACGCCGCGCGTCGCGGTCGAATGTGTCAGCGCCGGACGAAAGATCGGCGCCCGCGCAAAATCCGCGGCCGGCCCCGGTGACGATGATGGCGCGGACATTGTCGTCCTTGTCGGCGGCGTCGAACGCGTCGATCAGCTCTGCTTGCATCTGCGCGTTGAAGGCGTTGAGCTTGTCGGGCCGGTTCAGCGTAATGGTGAGGATCTGCTCGGCGACCTCGTATTTGATCGTCTCATACGCCATGGCGGTTTCCTTCCCTGGTTTCTTTGTCGTTCTCTCTAGCACGTCATTCCGGGGCGCGCGAAGCGCGAGCTACGGTGCGCAATTGCGCCTGAGAATCCATCTCTCCGCACCAGTTGTGCCGATGAATGGATTCCGGGCTTGCGCCAAGAGGGCGCAACCCGGAATGACTGAACTGCTGCTATTTTGCCGGCGGACTTGGCCAGGGCTGCTGCGGGCCGCGCAGACCTTCAAAGGCCTTGGCCATGCCGAGCACGCCGATATCGTCGAAGCGGCGGCCAACGATCTGCACGCCGATGGGAAAACCCTTGGCATCGAAGCCGCCGTTGAGGGAGATCGCGGGGTTCTCCGACATATTCCACGGCACGGTATAGGCGATGTGCTCGAACGGCTTCATCGGATCGTTGGTGGGCGAGGCCCATTCCGCGGGGTAGTTCACATTCGGGGCGGTCGGCGAGATCACATAGTCGATCTCGCAGAACAGTTTTCCTGCGGCTGCGCGGATCCCCATGGTCTGGTTGAAGCCGCGGATGACGTCGACGCCGGACAGTTTTGCGCCGGAATTGCCCCACTTGAAGATATAGGGCAGCACCTTGGCCTGCTCGGGCGGCGTCAGCTTGGACAGATCGTCCCACATCCGTGCACGCCAGAAATTGTCGAGGCCGTCGAGCATCTCGCGCGTGAGAATGCCGTCGACCTCGGTGACGACGGCGCCGGCGGATTCGAACGCCTTGGCCGCCTTCACGGCGACCTCGCGCACCGGCTTGTCCAGCGGCAGGCCGACGCCGGGATCGAGCATCAAGCCGATGCGCAGTTTGCGCGGAGACTTCCCCAGCCCCTTCCAGTTGAGGGGCTCGGCCGGCAGGCTCATGCCGTCGCGCCGGTCGGGCTTGGCGATCGCGCTCATCATCAGCGCGCAATCATCGACCGTGCGGGTCATCGGTCCGGCGACGCGGCCGACATAGGTGGGGTCGATCGGCACGCGGCCGAAGCTCGGCTTCAGCCCGACGAGGCCACACCAGCCCGCGGGCAGGCGCACCGAGCCGCCGATATCGGTCCCGAGATGCAGCGGACCATACCCGGCTGCCGCGGCAGCACCGGCGCCCGCGCTGGAGCCGCCGGGGTTCTTGGAGAGGTCCCAGGGATTGCGCGCGAGCGCGTGGAAGCTGGAGAGACCGGAGGACAGCATGCCGTAATCGGGCATGGTGGTCTTGGCGAAGATGATCGCACCGGCCTCGCGCAGCCGCGCGGCGGGAGGCGCGTCCTTCTCGGCCGGCACCAGCTTGACGCTGGCTGCGCCCAGCGGCACCGGCACGCCCTTGGTTGCGATATTGTCCTTCACCGTGACAGGCACGCCGTCGAGCGCGCCGGACGGCTCGCCGCCGCTCCAGCGCGCGGTCGAGGCCTTCGCGGCCTCGCGCGCGGCCTCGGGGTCGAATGCATAGAGCGCTTTCAGATGCGGTTCCCACGCCGCGACGTGCGCAAGCACGTCCTCCAGCACCTCGCTCGGCGAGAACTGCTTGGCGCGATAGCCCGCGATCAGATCGACCGCGGACAGATCATGCAGGGAGGTGACCGTCTCTTCGGCGCTCTTTTTATGCATGGCTACCCACCGGCATGCGGGTCTCGATGATGCGGGCGAACATGCTGGCGCCGATCGGCAGGATCTTGTCGTCGAGCACGAAGCCGGGATTGTGCACGGGCACCGAGCCGTCGTGGCCAACCCAGAAATAGGCGCCGGGAATGGTCTGCAGCATGTCGGCAAAATCCTCGCTGCCCATCTTCGGCTGGGCGCGGGTGATCACGTTGGCGGGATCGACCACTGTGCGCGCGACCTCCTCGACCACCTTGGACTGCTCAACCTGGTTGATCAGGACGCCAAAAGTGTCGCGGATGTCGGCTTCGATCGTGCACTGGAACGCAGCTGCTATGCCGGCACAGATCGTGCGGATGCGCTCGCTGATCAGGGCGCGAACTTCGTCCGAGAAGGTGCGGATGGTGCCGCAGAGATGCGCTTCGCCGGGGATGACGTTGTAGGCGGAGCCGGCATGGATCTGCGTGATCGAGATGACGGCGGCCTGCAGCGGCTCGACGTTGCGGCTGACGATGGTCTGGATCGCCTGCGCCAGCGTGGTCGCGATGATCACCGCGTCCTTGGAGCGCTCGGGCATCGCGCCATGCGCGCCGTAGCCGGTGATGCGGAGGTCGAAGAAATCGGCGCTGGCCATCGCCGGGCCCGGCAGGATCGCGATCTCGCCGTGGTTGAGGTCGGGCGCGTTGTGGAGCCCATAGAGCTCGTCGCAGGGGAATTTCTCGAACAGGCCGTCCTTGATCATCGCGCGGGCGCCGCCAAGGCCTTCCTCGGCCGGCTGGAAGATCAAATGCACGGTGCCGTCGAAATTCCGGGTCTCGGCGAGATAGCGCGCGGTGCCGAGCAGCATGGTGGTGTGGCCGTCATGGCCGCAGCCGTGGAAGCGGCCGGGGATTTTCGAGCTCCATTTCAGATTGGTGTTCTCCTCCATCGGAAGCGCGTCCATGTCGGCGCGCAGGCCGATGCGCTTGCCGCTCGAACCCTTGCCTTTGATGACGCCGATCACGCCGGTGCCGCCGAGGCCGCGATGCACCTCGATGCCCCAGCTCTTCAGCTTGTCGGCGACGATGCCGGAGGTGCGCACTTCCTCGAAGCCGATCTCGGGATGGGCGTGGAGGTCGCGCCTGATAGCAGTGAGTTCGTCGGCATAGCCGTCGATGCGCTCGATCGTGGGCATGTGTCCTGTCCGGTTAGCGTGATGGGGGATGGAAGGCGGGGCCGTTCGGCTTGATGCGGATGCCCGTGCGCAGGCGCGTCCAGGGCAGGGTGGCGGTATCGGCCGGCATCGCGCCGGGGGCGGCGCAGATCAGCAGCTTCTCGGCGATCGGCTCGAAATCGGCGCGGAAGTGCACCGAGCTCTTGTTGACCAGGATCTTCTCTCGCGTCGGCTCGATGCCGACATAGCGGTACATCGCCTGGTCGGCGAGCTGCGCCTTGTGCGAGGAGACGACGACGCGGACGTCGCCGATGCGCAGGCACGCGGAGGGACCCATCTCCATCTCGCGGCCGCCGTAATAAGGACCGGGCGCGACGAAGCGGCCGTCGGACAATTTCTCGACCACGAAGGTCTCGCGATAGGGCTCGTCGCCGGGGATGCCGGATTTGCCGCCAAGCGACAGCGTCACGGTGGCGCCGACGCCGGCTGCATGCGCCGCCTTGGCCGAGACCGGATCGTAGATCGCCCCCGTCGCGGCGCTTGCCTTGTTGCGTACCAGCGCGCGCAGCATGCCTGTGGTGTCGGAATCCCCGCCAGCGCCGGGATTGTCCTGGGTGTCGGCGATGATGATCGGCTTGCTCGCGCTCCTGGAAAGCTCCATTGCATGGCGCACGCATTCGTCGGGCGACCAGATCTTGCCGTCGAAATCGTCCTCGTGGCTTTCGATCAACTTGAGAAGCGCATCCGCCGCGCGATCGGCGTCCGCTTGTGTCTTGCCATAGGCAAACACGCTCGGCCCGCAATCGCGGAAATCGGCCGCGGGGAAGCCCGGTGCGAAGGAGAGCGTCGGAATCGTATCGCTCTCCAGCGCGGCGAGCTTTTCGTAGATGCCTCGGGTCGGCTGGTCGTTGGTGCACTGCCAGCTGATCGGGATCAGGAACGGCAATTGCAGGAACGCCTTTGCGAAGCGCTGCTTGGTCTTCAGCAGCAGCGCCAGATGTCTTGCGCAGGCGCGGCCGGTCGCAGCCATGTCGATGTGCGGATAGGTGCGGTAGGCGATCAGCGCGTCGGCATGCTCGATCATCTCGGGCGTGACGTTGGCGTGCAGGTCGAGGCTCGCGACGAGCGGAACATCCTTGCCGATGACGCGGCGCACGCGCGCCAGGATCTCGCCTTCGCCGTCGTCGAGGTGCTCGGTCACCATCGCCCCGTGCAGGTCGAGATAGACGGCATCGAGCGGACCGGCGGCTGCGATGCCGTCCACCATGACTTTCACGATGCGCTCGAAAGCATCCTTGGTGACATGCGCCGACGGGCTCGCACCGCAGGCGATCGTTGGAGTGAGTTTCCAACCGTTCACTTCAGCGCTGTCGACGAAGCCGGCGAGACCGACATTGATGCGCCGCATCACCTTCAGCACGTCGGAACCTTCAGTCATCGCCGGCCAACCGCCGCCGTGCTGGAAGTCCGCGAACGTCGCCTTCGTCGGAGCGAAGGTGTTGGTCTCGTGCAGGAAGCCGCCGACGGCGATGCGTGTCATTACTCAGTCCAGCCCATTGAAAGTGCGCGACGTTAGCCTCTGCTTTGCTGCGAGAGCAAGGTGGGAAGCAATCGCGCCGTGCATAGGGTCAGATCGTTTTGGGAATGCTGCGGATGCGTATTGTTTGAGAAGGCGCTTTCAAATTCTCGGTGTCGTCCCGGCGAAAGCCGGGACCCATAACCCCAGGGAGGTGTTTGGCGAAGGCTCGTCGTTCGGGACTAGTACCACGCGCGCTCGATAGAATCCGCGGTATGGGTCCCGGCTTTCGCCGGGACGACACCGGAGAGCGTTGCTACAGAGTGGCCACCACACCCTCCGACACCGGCCGGAAGTTCGCAAAGTCCCAGTCGCGCCCCGGAGCCGCATCCAGCAGCGCCCTGGTGTAGGCCTCCTTCGGATGCGTCAGCACTTCGGCGGCGGGACCCTGTTCGACGACGCGGCCGTGCTGCATCACCACGACCTCGTCGCAGATTTGCGCCGCGACGCGAAGGTCATGGGTGATGAACAGGATCGCGATGCCGAGCCGCTTCTGGATCTCGTCCAGCAGTTCCAGCACCTGCGCCTGCACGGAGACGTCGAGGGCGGAGACCGCTTCGTCCGCGACCAGCACATCCGGATCAAGCGCGAGCGCGCGGGCAATGGCGATGCGCTGGCGCTGCCCGCCGGAGAACTGATGCGGATAGCGCGACACCGCATCGGCTGGCAGGCCGACCAGCTCGAGCAGCTCGCGCGCCCGCTTCATGGCAATGGCGTGTGCGACACCGTAATTGATCGGGCCTTCGGCGATGCTCTCGCCGACGGTGACGCGCGGATTGAGCGAGCGGTAGGGATCCTGGAACACGATCTGGATCTTCTGCCGGTGCGGCTGGAGCAGGCGGCGCGAGATGTCGGCGATCTCGCGGCCGGCGAGGCGCACGCCGCCGGAGGTCGGATCGATCAGGCGGACGATGCAGCGCGCCACCGTCGACTTGCCCGAGCCGCTCTCGCCGACGATGCCGAGCGTGCGGCCCTTGCGCAGCGTCAGCGTCACCTTGTCGGCAGCGACGACCTCACGGCCTTTGCCGAAGAAGGCGCGCTCCTTGTAGACCTTGCTGAGGTCGTTGGCCTCCAGCACCACCGGCTCGCGGGTCTCCTCGCGGGGCGACCGCGGCACCAGGCTCGGTACCGATGCCAAGAGGTTGCGAGTGTACTCCATGGTCGGATTGCGCAGCACGGTCTCGAGCGGACCGGTCTCGACCAGGCGGCCCTGCCGCATCACTGCGACGCGGTCGGCGATCTCCGCGACAACGCCCATGTCGTGGGTGATGAACAGCACGGCGGTGCCGTGATCGCGCTGGAGGTCGCGGATCAGGGTCAAAATCTGCTTCTGCGTGGTGACGTCGAGCGCGGTGGTCGGCTCGTCCGCGATCAGGAGTTTTGGTTCGAGCACCAGGGCCATTGCGATCATGATGCGCTGGCGCTGGCCGCCGGAGAGGCGGTGGGGGTAGGAGGCGAAGATGCGCTCGACCTGCGGCAGGCGCACCTGCTCCATCATGTCGAGGATGCGCTTCTTGCGCGCCTTGGCGTCGAGATTGGTATGGGCGCGCAGCACTTCGTCGATCTGGCGGCCGACCGGCACGACCGGATTGAGCGCGGTCATCGGCTCCTGGAAAATCATCGCCATTTGCGTGGCGCGGAGCTGGCGCAGGCGGCGGTCAGTTGCGGTGAGCAGCTCCTCGCCGACCAGCTTGACGCTGCCGCCGGTCGGCACCAGCGTGCCCTTGGGCAAGAGGCCCATCGTGGTGAGGGACGTCACCGACTTGCCGGAGCCGCTTTCGCCGACGAGGCACAGCGTCTCGCGCTCGCGCACCTGGATCGAGATGCCGTCGATGATCTTCGGCCCGCCCGGCTTCTTGCCGACGGAGACGATGAGGTTGTTGATGTCGAGGATGGTGTTGGTCATCAGGTCACTCCGTCGTCATTGCGAGGAGCGAAGCGACGAAGCAATCCAGGAATCTTTCCGCGGATGCAGACTGGATTGCTTCGCTTCGCTCGCAATGACGGAACAAGGGGCAGGGCCGGCGAGACAAATTACTTCCCCTCCCGCTGCTTCATGCGCGGATCGAGGGCGTCGCGGGCGGCATCGCCGATCAGATTGATGCTGAGGATGGCGATCGAGAGCAGCAGGCCCGGCCAGAAGATCAGCGACGGCTTGAGCTGGAAGTACTGGCGGCCCTCGGCCATGATGTTGCCCCAGGTCGGCGTCTCCGGCGAGATGCCGGCGCCGAGGAAGGAGAGGATGGCCTCGGTCAGGATCGCGGAGGCGCAGACATAGGTGCCCTGGACGATCAGCGGCGCGATCGTGTTCGGCATCAGATGCCGCCACATGATCTTCGGCAGGCTGGAGCCGACCGAGATCGCCGCCTCGACGTAAGGCTCCTCGCGCGCGGACAGCACTACCGAGCGGACCAGGCGCGCCACGCGCGGGATCTCCGGAATGGTGATCGCGATCAGCACGGTCCAGAGGCTGGCACCGGAGAGCGACACCACGGCGATCGCGAGCAGGATGCTCGGCATCGCCATCAGGCCGTCCATGATCCGCATCATCACGGCATCGACCAGCTTGAAGAAGCCGGAGACGAGACCGATCGCCAGCCCGATGGCGACCGAGAGAACCGCCGAACCGATGCCGATCAGGAGCGAGATGCGGCCGCCATAGATGACACGCGACAACAGATCGCGTCCGTAGGCGTCGGTGCCGAGCAGGAACTGCGCCGACGACGGTTTGAGCCGCTGCGACGGCGCGAGCTGGATCGGATCATGCGGCGCGATCAGCGGCGCCACGATCGAGATCACCACGACCAGCGCGAGGCAGACCGTGGCCGTCGCGATGATCGGCGTCGAGGTGAGGAATCCGAACCGCGGCCGCAGCGGCGACGTGATCGGAATGGACGACTGGGGAAGGCTATCGACCGACATTTTTGTTCTTACCCTTGCCTCAGTACCGGATCCGGGGATCGAGCAGCGTATAGGCGACGTCGATCAGGAGATTGACGACGACATAGATCAGCGACGTCAGCAGGATCATCGCCTGGATCACCGGATAGTCGCGCGCCAGCACCGCGTCCACGGTGAGGCGGCCGATGCCGGGAATGTTGAACACGCTCTCGGTGACGACCACGCCGGAGATCAGAAGCGCAAATCCGGTGCCGATGACGGTGATCACGGGCACCGCGGCGTTGCGCAGCGCATGCCGCATCATCACGGCGACCTCGTTGATGCCCTTGGCGCGTGCGGTGCGGACGTAATCTTCGCCGAGCACGTCGAGCATCGCTGCGCGCGTCATGCGCGCGATCAGCGCGATGTAGATGAAGGAGAGCGCGCAGGTCGGCAGGATGATGCGTTCGAAGAACGGGCCGAAACCATTCGAGATGCTCTTGAAGCCCTGCACCGGCACCCAGCGCAAATCGATCGCGAAGATCTCGATCAGGACATAGCCGACCACGAACACCGGCACGGAGAAGCCGAGCACGGACAGGCCCATCACGAAGCGGTCGATCCAGGTCCCGTGCTTCCACGCCGCGACCACGCCCAAGGGCACGGCGACGATAACGGCGAGGATGATCGTCGACAGCGCGATCGAGATCGACGGCTCGACGCGCTGGCCGATCATCTTCATCACCGGCAGGTTGGAGATCAGCGAGGTCCCGAGGTCGCCGTGCAGCAGCTTGTTCACCCAGGTGATGAACTGCACGATCAGGGGCTCGTTGAGGCCGAGCGAGGTGCGGATGCGCTCCAGCCGCTCCGGCGTCGCGTTGTCGCCGGCGAGAATGGCGGCGGGATCGCCGGGGGTGAGGCGGAGCAGCAGGAAGACGAACAGCGCGACGACGCCCATCACGGGCACGGCGGCGAAGATTCGGCGAACGAGATATCCGAGCAAGTTGGATCCGTCAGATTAGAGTCAAATCGTGGCAGGGTCTTTGGCAAGCCTGCCATCAGCCTAACATTTCAGCAATTCCCGTGCCATGCGGGCCGGAACCTCGGATGGTCGTCATGCCCGGGCTTGACCCGGGCATCCACGTCTTTCTTCGTGTTCGGTCGCAAAGGCGTGGATGGCCGGGTCAAGCCCGGCCATGACGGCGGTGTCCCCGGCATTACTCCAGCGTTGCCAGCAGCCCCGCCATCAGCCGGCCGCGTTCGGCCAGGCTTTCGACCTCGATATACTCTTCGAGCGTGTGGCCGTTGCCACCACGCACGCCTAGGCCGTCGAGAGTCGGGATCCCCATTGCGCCGGTGAAGTTGCCGTCGGAGCCGCCGCCGGCACTCGCATGCGGCAGGTCGGCGCCGAGCGACTTGGCGATGCCGCGGGCCTTTTCATATAACGCCATGGTGCCGGCGTCCGGTTCCCATACCGGACGCGTCACGCCGCGGGTGACCTTGAAGGTGACATCATTGGTTGTGCCTGACAGCGCCAGCATCCTCTCGACGCCGCGATCGAGATCGGCCTGGCGCTTGGCCATCGACAGCGCCTCGCCTGTGGCGGTCGTGGCAACGCAATTGACCCATTGTCCGCCATGCACGACGCCGACCGAGAAGGTGCAGTCCTCCGTCGTCATCGCGTCGATCGCGAGGATCTGCCGGGCCATCTCGCGGATCGCCGAGCGTCCCGACGACAGTGTCGCACCGGCGTGGCTCGGTCGTCCCGTCGCCTCGAGATTGAAACGCGCGATGGCGTAACGTCCGGTGGTGACACCGTTGTCGGCGCGGCCGGGCTCGGGCACCAACACGTATTTGTTGCGCGCGGCCTCCGCCTCGATGATGTCGCGGGTCGAGGGCGTGCCGACTTCCTCGTCCGGCGTGAACAGCACGGTGATCGGCAGCGGCGTGGTGAAGGCGGCGCGCGCCAGCTGCCGGATCGCTTCCAGCGAGAGATAATTGCCGCCCTTCATGTCGTAGATGCCGGGGCCGTAGCACTTATTGCCCTCACGCCGCCATTTCAGCTTCTCGATGGTGCCGACCGGGTGCACGGTATCCATGTGCCCGGCGATCAGGATGCCGGGCTCGCCCTGCTTCGGATGGGGAAAGCGCGCGCGGATCACGTCGCCAAAGCCCTGGCGGCCGGCGATGCGTTCGATCGTCGCACCCATGATCGCCATATCCCGCGCTGCGAAATCGAGCATGCGATTCACGGCGCCTGCGTCCCAGGTCGGGCTCTCGCATTCCACCCAGCCGCGCAGGCCCTGGAGCATCGCCTCGGGATCGAAGGGAAGATTGGCTGGATTCATCTCAATGTCTCTCAAGCTTCGAAAGATGGAACGCGCATTGCATCGGCGCGGGACAGGACAGGCTGAGAGTGTTGTAGAGCCAAACCGATCCTTGTGGAGCCCGTGCACACGCCGCGAGGGCTTGCAGCGAAACCGGATTGACGCGCTCGGCACGGTCTGCAAGTCTCGAAAAGATAAAGGCATTGCATGAGGTTAGTTCGCCCAAAGAACGAACCGGATGCTCAACCAATAATCTGCCTTTGAACAGTTTCACGTCAGGAGAAACTTTCCATGTTCAACTTCATGCGCCGGGGGCCTCGCGCGTTCGCCTCCAAACTTGCGCTGTCGGTCGTCGCGCTGTCCACGGCGATGGCCTCGCCGGTGTTTGCCGCCGGCAAGACCATCACGGCGGTGATGCATTCGGATCTGCGCATCATCGATCCGATCTTCACCACGGCCTACATCACGCGTGACCATGGCTACATGGTCTACGACACGCTGGTGGCCACCGATTCGAACTTCAAGATCCAGCCGCAGATGGCGGACTGGAAGATCTCCGACGACAAGCTCACCTACACCTTCACGCTGCGCGACGGTCTGAAGTGGCATGACGGTGCGCCGGTCACGGCGGAGGACTGCGTCGCCTCGCTGAAGCGTTGGGCCGCGGTCGACGGCATGGGCCAGAAGCTCATGGACTTCACCGCGAGCATCGAGGCGACCGACGCCAAGACCATCACGCTGAAGCTGAAGGAGCCCTACGGTCTCGTGCTCGATTCGATCGGCAAGCCGTCCTCGCGCGTCGCCTTCATGATGCCGAAGCGCCTCGCCGAAACGCCGGCAGACAAGCAGATCCCGGAGCAGATCGGCTCGGGTCCCTTCAAGTTCGTGCAGTCGGAATTCCAGCCGGGCGTGAAGGCGGTCTACGTCAAGAACACCGATTACGTGCCGCGCAAGGAGCCGGCGAGCTGGACCTCCGGCGGCAAGGTGGTGAAGGTCGACCGCGTCGAATGGATCACCATGCCGGACTCCCAGACCGCGGTGAACGCGCTGCAGTCGGGCGACATCGATTTCATGGAAAATCTCCCCTACGACATGCTGCCGATACTGGAGGCGAACAAGGAGCTCACGCTCGAGGTCTCGAACAAGTTCGGCTTTCAGACGCTCGGCCGGATGAACTTCCTTCATCCGCCGTTCGATAACGTGAAAGTGCGCCGCGCTGCCTTGCTGGCGATAAACCAGAAGGACGTGCTCGACGCGCTGGTCGGAAACGCGAAGTACCAGAAGATCTGTGGCGCCTTCTTCGTGTGCGATACGCCGCTCGCGACCGAGGTCGGCGGGGAAACCCTGGTGAAGGGCAATGGTATGGCGGAAGCCAAGAAGGCGCTCGCCGAATCCGGCTATGACGGTACCCCGGTCGTGATCATGGCCCCTGGCGATGTCACGACGCTGAAGGCGCAGCCGATCGTTGCGGCCCAGCTGCTGCGCGAGGCCGGCTTCAAGGTCGATTTGCAAGCGACCGACTGGCAGACGGTGGTGAGCCGCCGCGCCAGCCAGAAGCCGCCGAAGGAGGGCGGCTGGAACATGTTCTTCACCAACTGGGTCGCGGCCGACGTCTCCAACCCGATCGCCAATCTTTCGATCGGCGGCCAGGGCAAGAAGGGCGGCTGGTTCGGTTGGGCGGAAGACGCCAAGATCGAGCAGCTCAAGGACGCCTTCGTCCGCGCGTCCTCGCTCGACGAGCAGAAGAAGATCGCCGCCGACATCCAGAAGGAAGCCTATGAGCAGGTGATCTACATTCCGCTGGGGCAGTATCTGCTGCCGAGCGGCTGGCGCAAATCGCTGAGCGGCGTGCTCGACGGCCCCGCGACGCCGCTGTTCTGGAACATTGACAAGTCGGAGTAGGGGAAGGCGAGACCACGCGCCTTCCGTCTCCGCCACCACGCGGCGCCGCTGTCATCAGCGGCGCCGTTGCCTTTTGTCGACATTGCGTTGGCTGAGAGGCGGGAGCGATTTTAACCGTTCCAGTTTTCAATCATTGCTATTTGTTTCTGTCCTGAAATAGATGTGTCGTCCTCGCGCATCGCTTTTCCTTCTTTCATTTGATTCCCGTGCCGCTCGATTTTGCATTCCAGGCGATGGCCGAACGGTCCGATCGTGCGCCGGCGCGATGGCGCCGGCCTTTCCTGCACTGGCTGGATTCGGTCGAGACAGGCTGGGCCGTGCCGCTTCTCATCGCCTGCTTTGTCGCGATCTGGACGCTTTATCTCGTCATCGCGTACGCTGGCGGCGGCCTGCATCCCGATACGCTCGAAGCGTGGACCCTGAGTCGGCATTTCGCCTGGGGTTATCCCAAGCATCCGCCATTGACCGGCTGGGTCGCCGCTAGCTGGACTGCTCGGCAAATATTATTCGATCTTTCTCGTCGCGAGCTTCGCGTTTGCCGCGCTGGCGCACCCGGCGCGGCGCGCCTATTTCACCTCCGCTTCACCCTGGATCTCGGTGGTGGTCGGGCTCGCGGCGCTGTCGCCGCACGTCGTCTGGCTCGCGACGACGGGGGCGTCGACTTTCACCTATGCGCTGGCCCATGCCAACGGCAATGCCGTAAGCTCGCTCGGCGAGGCCAGGAATTTCCTGCTCGGGCTGGCGGCGGCCATGAGCGTGTCGGCCGTGCTATGGGTCTTGATCGCGGGCATGCGGCTGAAGCAGTTTCCGGCCGACTTCGCTGCAATGAGCCCGGGCCTGCGGCTTCTGTTCTACGTTGCCATGGGCACGATCACGCTGCCGGTGCTGACATCGCTGGTGATGGGCACTGATCTGCCGTCGCTGTGGGCATTGCAGGGGCTGTTCCTGTTCGCCGTTCTCGTGATCTGCGGCGCGCGCTATCCGATCGAGCGCTTCCACACCGTCAACCTCACCGTGATCGTGGCCGGCGTCGCGCTCGTTGCGGTCATGGTCGTAGCGCCGATCCATGCCGTCTATCGCAATGATCACGGTTACGAAGAAGGCCGGAATTTCTACGCGCAGGTGGCCGGCGAATTGACGCGCGAATGGCGCGAGCTGACCGGCACGCCGCTCAGCGCCGTGAGCGGTGATGATTCGCTGGCCTTTGCGACGGCGTTCTATAGCCCCGACCATCCGCATTGTGCACGGCCGTTCGAGCATCAACACATTTGGGGATTGCCGCGCAAGGCGACGCTGGACCGCGGCTGGGCCGCGCTCTGTTTCCGCGGCCAGGACTCTTGTGGCCGATGGATGGAATGGGCGTCCTCGAAAGCCGGACACGTCGTCAGGCGCGAGTTCACGGTGCAGGCCACGCTGTGGGGGCGGCCCGGTCTGACGCGGAAGGTGGTCGTGCTGATGGTGCCGCCGCGAGGAAGCGGGGCGGCACCCGAGAGCGCTGCGGACGATTTCAGCGCCAGCCGGCGGGCGACCGAATAGATTTCGTGATCAGCAGATCAGCAGTGGCTGTCGCGTACCTGCTCGAGCCCTTCGCTCGCCAAAGGCGTCGTCAACGTGGTCTGCTCAGTGTCCGGCTGCGAACGCTCCTGCTTCTGCCGTTCCGCCTTGCGGTTTTCGCGGTGTTCCAGTTCCATTAACGTGGCCTCTCGATTGCTGCGGTACAACATCGAGAGGGACGGGAAGTTCCTCACGCGATGGGGCGATGATGCGGCTTGAACAGCCGTCGCTTTTCCACCACCAGCACGATCGCAAGCGCTGTGAGCGTCGACAGGAAGAAGCCGATCGAGAACGGCAGCAGCGCGCCGTCGAAGCTTTGCCCGATCAGGGAGTCATGCATGCAAGCGAGGTACTTTTTGCTCCGCGGGGAATGACCAACGATTGACCTTCAATTGCTTTCGCGAAGGCAATCGCAAGAGCTGCAACGGCTACACCAGCGAAGATGTCCACAAAGTAGTGTCCACCCCACAAGGGCGTTGCTGCCAGCATGGCAACGCACATCATTAAAGCCCATGGACGCATCCACCACACGCCCCACCACGCCCACAGCGCGAGCAGAGCCGCGGCAGCATGGAAGCTGGGAAAGGTCACGATGCCGCCGATCTGCGAGATGTTCAGAACCTGTAGGCTGCTGCTTCTCACCACGGGCAGGCGATCGAGCTGGATGAGATAGCCGCTCGCCTTGAAGGTCGCGAACTCGGTTGGCAAATTGTACTGCTGATAGGTGCCGATGGCCGGTACCAGCGCAGAAATCAAAGCACACGGCACAAAGGGTGAGCAACGTCGCCATCGTGAACTGTTGCAATCGAACGTGGTTGTTCGTCAGTCCGAGAACGATGGGAACCGCGATCGGCGGCAAACCGATTGCACCATAGGACAAGCATGCATACGGCAGCAGTGCAGGCCAGGCTGTCATGAGCCGGTAATAGGCAGTCCAATCCAGTCCGAAGAATTTGTCCCAGGAGTCGAGCAAGGCATCCTGCAATGGCAAATTTGCAGATGCTGTGACGTAGGTCAGGACGGCCCCGAGCATGGACACAAGGCCCAACTGGGCGATGGAAATAAGAACGTACGCAATGCGCACGGCGCGTACTCGTGACAACACGACGTGACCCGCCGCCGTGAGACCTGCAACCGTCGCCATGCCGCCCAACAACTCGCCTTCAAGGGCCATCGAGAGTTTCAACAAGGCAAGGGATACACCGACGAATAGCGCCAGAATTGTAATAGTGATCCAGTTCAGCAGGTAGAGACCATAGGCTTCCACGCTTGCTTCTGAACTCGTTTGCGCTCCGGCGGATTGGGCGGGACTGTTTCTCACGTAAGCACGAACGGTCATGCGCCGCCATTTCCTGCATTTTCCGGGAAATATATGGCAGCACAACCTTTAATATATCAACAACCTGCCGACGTCGTTAGGCGATGGAACAACCCTCATTCCTAATCGAATCTCTATGACAACAGGATTCATTCCGGCAAAATTGAAATAAAGACATCGCATAACCTCAAGATCAGAGATGTCTGCACGAGCGACGACTTCTACTAGGAAGGCGTCAGGGTGCTCTTGTGGCGCCGACCGCTACGTTAAAGTGTATAGCAGCGATCGATAGAAGGCGCTCAGCAGAGCGCGCCGACCCGAACGTCCGAACGAGCTTCCTCACGCGATGGGGCGATGATGCGGCTTGAACAACCGTCCCTTCTCCACCACCAGCACGATCGCAAGCGCTGCGAGCGTCGACAGGAAGAAGCCGACCGAGAACGGCAGCAGCGTGCCGTCGAAGCTTTGGCCGATCGCCATGCCGACCACGATTCCGATCAATGTCGTGATCGAGCCGTAGAGCGAGGAGGCGGTGCCGGCGATGTGGCCCTGCGGCTCCATCGCGAGCGCGGTGAAGTTGGCGACCATCATGCCGAACGAGAACATCATCAGGGCGGAGAGCACCATGAACAAGGATAGCGGCAGCACGCCGAGGCTTTCGGTCAGCAGCATCACGCCGGCCACTGCTGTGTACAGCGTCAGTGCCCCGTGCGAGATCACGCGCATGCCGAGCCGGCCGACCAGCCTCGCGTTGAGGAAGCCGGCGACGGCGGTGCCGGCCGCGATCGCCGCGAAGGCGAGCGGGAAGTAATGGCCGAGGTGATAGATGCCGGTGAAGACCTGCTGGGCGCAAAAGACGTAGGCAAACAACGCGCCGATGACGCTGCCGGCGGCCGTGGCGTAGCCGATGGTCTGGCGATGGGTCACGGTCTGCCGGAAGGCCGAGAGCACGTCGGCGGGTGCCAGCGACCTGCGCTCGGACTCGGGAAGGGTTTCAGGCAGCCGCAGCACGCACCATGCGAGCGCGAGCAGGCCGTACAGCATCAGCACCACGAAGATGCCGCGCCATGCCGTCACCAGCAGCACCGCCTGTCCGAACGAGGGGGCAATCACGGGCACCGCGATGAACACCATCATCGCGAGCGACATCACGCTCGCCATGCGGCGGCCGACATAGCAGTCGCGCACGATCGAGGTCGCGATCACGCGCGTCGCCGAAGTGCCGAGCCCTTGCAGCGCGCGCGCCAGCAGCAGCGTCTCGAACGAGGGCGCCGCGACCGCCAGCACGCTCGCCACCGCATAGACCGCCATGCCGCTGAGCAGCACCGGGCGGCGGCCGAAGCGGTCCGACAACGGGCCCATGACGAACTGGCCGGCGCCGAAGCCGACCAGAAAGGTCGACAGCACCAGTTGAAGATGGTTGGCGACGGGAATCTTGAAGGCGGTGCCGATGTTGGGCAGGGCCGGCAGCATCATGTCCATCGCAAGCGGATTCAGCGCCATGATGGACGCGATCACGATGACGAATTCGGGAAAACCCATGGGACGGTGTCCGGAGGACACCCAATCGTCGGCATTAACGTCGGACAAGGAAGCTCACCTCTGAAACTGAGGGCGTTATCCATTCCGATGCTGCGTTGCACAACCCCCGTTTCGGGATGGCTGTCAGGCAGGGCCGGAGCGGACAAGAATTGGTGAGGAGCCGCCTTCCGTGGATTCCCCCAGATCGCGCAATCTCCACTGGCCGGAAACCAGTGATTCACCATCCCTTCCTAAAGATCGGCGTCCGGCGCGGCCCGCCCGTCCGGCAGGATGAAACCGAAACGCATTCTGCCCACAGTGCGGCCGAGATGAGGAGGCGCCGCAGCGGCGCCCAGAGAAACAAGCCAAACAAGGTATCCGCCTGTGTCCGAGATGTCCGGTGCAGCACGATGGTTGGAGCCCACAGCCGACACGGCTGCGAGGCGGAACGTCTGGCTTGCCTGCCTGATCGCGCTGACTGCGCTGCTGGTGCTCGGCAATCTCGCCAACGACGCCAGGCTCGATGTGAAATATGGCTGGGACGTCCGGGTCAATTGCGCGGCGGTCGATGCGCATGCCGACGGGCTCGATCCCTACTTCGTCAAGAACCTGAAGGGCACCAAGCTCTCTTATCCCTATCTGCCGGTGACGCTGGATGTCTTCCGCCCCCTGTGCGCGGGCGGCTTTCTGGTCGATCATTACAGAAGCATCTTTCTCGTCCTCGCCGTGCTCTGCGGCCTGCTCTTGCCCGGGCTCGGCCGAACGGGCACGAGCGCGCGCGATGCTGCGCTCAAGGTGCTGTGCGCGCTCGGCGCGTTCGTCGGTTTCGAATGGGTGCAGGCGTCGGGGAATTTCGCGATTCTGAGCGGCGTGCTGACCGCGATCACGCTGTCGCTCCTGCTTCGCCTGCCTCCGTCCGGAGAAGATTCGAGCTTTCCCTTGCGCCTTGCCGGCGCTGCACTGCTCGGCCTCGTGACCTCGTTCAAGCTGGTGTTCTGTCCCGTGCTGGCGGCGCTCTATTTCCTGCCGCTGCCGCGCAGTCGCAAGCTGGCGCTGATCGCGATGGCGGCGTTCGGCTTCGCATTGCCGGTCCTGATGTCGAGGCTGCTGTATCCCGATCTGTTCGCGAGCTGGCTGCTTGCGATTGCGGGTCAGATCCCGAACCAGCATGCCGTCGATCTCGTGGAGATCAATCCGTCGCTGCTGCTGCTGGCGCGAGACCTCATGTTCCACGCCGGCCTCGGTGACAGCAAGTCAGCGATGTTCGCGACCTACGCGCTCGCAGCCCTCGCGCTGGTGCTGGTGCCGTTCGCCCTGTCCGTCCTGCGCGTGGCCGCGAGCCAGCCGGCGCGGGAAGAGGGATCGCTTCTGATGCAGCTGGATCGCTGGCTGATGGATCATCCTCGCACGGCCACGCGCGTCACGGTGCTTGCCATGTTCGCGCTCTATCTCAGCTCGCCGCGCCTCAAGGAATATGCCTTCTTCGAGCTCGCGCTCTATGCCGCCATCCTCATCGTCGATCTTCCGGCCATGGCGCTCGCCGCATGCCTCTCGGTCGGCCTGCTCATTCCCGCACTGATCTCGCTTCTGGGAGCAGCATTCGAGGGCAGCTTCATTCTCCTCACGGTCGCGCTGATGTGCTTCTGGATCCTACTGCTCGATTTTCGCGCCGAGCCGAAGCGCCTTGAGGCGCGAACAGTGGATTCACGTTGAAGGGGCTCATGATCGCGCTGAATCGCTTCTGCGCGAATCCCGGAGATCGGACCTCGATCTCACATTCATGAAGGCATGGCAGGAACTGGATCGGGCCCGAAGGTCGGTCATCGATCTCGACCAATGCCGGTGTGGTTGAGCAGATAGCGGCGCCTAACAAAGTTCAGTGCGCGAGATCAACACCGCAGTATCCGCGTCGGTGTTAACGATCTCGTGGATGCTTGGTCGCGTTCCGAACACCGCCATAACCGCAATTAGTCGTCCAAGCGGGGGCGAGGATGGAGCTTTGCCAGGGCGCAAAGGATCATGCCCATCCGGCTAAGGTTGTCCTGATTAAATCTACACGCGCTCGTTGTCAGACTATTAAAGGTTGTATTGCCATACATGTCTCCGGAATTGCTGGGAATGACAAATGGCGGTTCAGGCATGCTCGGTCGGCGGTCTTCCTCGTTCGACAGGTACTCTATCAACCCCAGGGGCAAGCGCGGAACTCGCGGTTTGCCTTAACCTTTTCCAGCTCAACTGGGTTCTCATCGCAGCCGCGCTGGCCGTCTTCGTCGTTGGGATGCCTCTAGCCGGTTTTCAATTGCGGGTAAGCAGCTATCTGCTCTATTTCGGAATTGCCGGCGTGTACGGAGCGGTCGGTTATCTAAATCTGAAATCAAAACTCAGACGAAGCCCCCGCGTCTACACGCTCCTGTTCTTCATTGCTCAAATCGTTCTTCAGATTCTTCTTCTGGTGTCGATCGGCTATCTCGCGGCGACAGCCAACTTTCCAATGCAGGACACGAATCTGCTGGCCATAGATCGGACCCTAGGCCTGGATTTTCGCGCTTATCTGGCGTTGGTCAATCGGCCCGGTCTGATCGATGCTCTTGCAGTGACCTACGACTCCATTCGATGGCAACTGGTTCTGATCGTGGTTGTCGTTCCACTGCTCGGTCACTACAGGCGCGCTGCGGAGTTCTCGCTCGGATTCGGCCTGACGTTGGCTATCACGACCCTCATCTCCACGCTGTTCCCAGCGACCGGCGTCTATGAAACCGCAGGACTACACTCAGCGGACCATCCCAATTTCGAACCCTCCGTCTACAACGCGACGCTGCGCGAGCCCCCCTGGTGCGCGACGGCACAGTGAGGCTGCTCGATGCGTTTCAACTGGGGCCGCTTCTGACCTTTCCAAGCTTTCACGCGGTCTCGGCAGTCTTGTACATGTGGGTGCTCTGGCCGATCCGCTGGGTCCGGGGCATCGGCGTGCTATGGAACGGGGTCATGCTGGCCGCGACCCCGATCGGAGGGGGACACTATTTTGTCGACGTGTTCGCCGGGGTGGTCGTCGCCATCGCATCGATCTGGGCCATCAAACGCATCGGCGCACTTCTTGCGCCCGAGCAGGATCGGGAGAGTTCCATCTCGCAGATCTCCACCGTCGACCCATTCGCGATGGTCGAGCCCGACGGAGATCTGAGCCCGCAATCGTCGTAGTGCTGCATTGGAAATATGGTTGAAGGCGCGCATAAGCGGGTGTTGGCCAAGCCGAAATCCATCTGGTTGCTGCCTTCAATTTTATGCGGCGTTAATTGCCGCCGCGTAGAAATGCAACCTCGCTCTGAAGTTTCAGCAGGTTGTTGATTCTTCGCCAGCGGCCGCAGCCCTGCTTTGCCAAGGTCAGTGTTATGATTTTCGGACGCTGAATGCGTTGGCGAACCGTTTCACCCGGTGACTTGCAGCAAATGGCTCTTTAGCCATTCGTCCGTGTGAGATGTCACGGACGCTTCGCACGATGTTCTCACCTGGTGCGGGCGGCCGGACTCGAACCGGCACAGGCCTTGCGGCCCCACGGATTTTCATACCACTTCGGCTTTCGCCGCCGCCCTTTCGGCGTTCGTGGTCTGGACTATCCCTTCACCCTGGCGCTTGTCCGCTGTAGGTGCTGCCCGTCTAGTCTCTACACCTTCCCCTGGCGGGGGCTTGGCTCGGGATTGCCAGTGAAGGTTTCCCCGACTTTGAGCAGTTCTGCTCCTGAAGTTTCCTCCAGGGCACTCAATGGCTTAAGTCCGATGCGTCTACCAATTCCGCCACGCCCGCATCGGCCCATCTATACGGCGCATTTGCCCGACGGGCAAAGAGAATACAGCCGATTCCGCGCACGATTTGAGCTGCTTACCTCAGGGACTCCAGCTCGGATTCGGTCACGTCCGCGGCCCGCTGGCATTGCTGCTTTGTTGGCTCTACAGGTGGTCCTGCCTCAAGCGAGCGGGGTGCACGAGGCAAAGCCTCAATCCGGACATCTGTTGTTGCTTTAGGCATTCTCAATCCACGGGGACTATTCATCCGGCATGGCTGCTTCGTTTTCCTCTTCCCTGCGCTCCTGCGGCGGGCTTCTCGTGCTGCTCGCGGCCGGCGCCGCGCTGTCCGGCTGCGCCGGCATGAGCGAGACAGTCGCACCGGCCTTCGCCGATCCCAGCAAATACGAATTGTACGACTGCAAGCAGCTCGAGACCGAGCGCAAGGCGCTCGCGAGCCGCACTGCCGATTTACAGAAGCTGATGGACAAGGCCCAGACCGGCGCTGGTGGCGCGGTGGTGTCCGAGCTTGCCTATCGCAACGACTACATCGCGGTGCGCGGCCAGGCGCAACTTGCCGATGAGGCCTGGCGCCGCAACAGGTGCCGGGAGACACCGCCCGAGCCGACACCGCCCGCCGCGCCGCCGTCATCCGCGGCCGCTGCCAAGCCGGCCTCGAAATCCGGAAAAGCGATCCGCTGAGGCACTGACGGTGCCTCGCATCAGGGCCGCCAGTTGTAGATCCAATCCTGCCGCGCCAGCATGCGGTCCGGGCCCAGCGCGCGGATCGCAAGATCGCGCGCGATCGCGAGCGGCCCGCTGAAATGATAGATGCGGCCCTGCTGCCGCGCGGTCCGCTGCACCCGGCGCACGCGTGCCTGGCGCGCGCGGCCATATTGCGTCAGCGCAGCCGTGATGCCCGCGGTGCTCTCGGCCGCCTCGACGCTCAAATGCCGGGCGAGCACGGCGGCATCCTCGATCGCCATGCCGGCGCCTTGGGCTGCGAACGGCAGCATCGCATGCACGGCATCGCCGAGCAGCCCGATCGGGCCCTTGCTCCAGGGGCAGCCGTCAGGCACCCCGAACAGCGCCCATTTCCGCCAGGCGTCGACCGGGGCGAGCATCATCCGCGCCGCCGGCGGCCAGCGCGGGGCGGCGAAAGCCTCCATCACCTCGAGAGGATCGCCGGGCGTGCTCCAGCCCGGCCTGTTCCAGGTGCCCGGCAGCACCGCGACCACGTTGATCTGGCGTCCGCCAGCGATCGGATAGGCCACGAGATGGGCGTTCGGGCCCATCCAGAGCTGCACCCGGCGCGCGGTGTAGTCCTTCGGCAGTTGTGTCGCATCGAGCGTGCCGCGCCAGGCGATCAGGCCGGAAAAGCGCGGCTGCACTTCGGGAAACAGGTGCTGGCGGACCGTCGACCAGATGCCGTCGGCGCCGATCAATGCGCTGGCGAGATCGCTGCGGCGGATCGTGCCGCTGCGATGGACCACCGTCAGCCCCTTGGCGTGAGGCGCGACGTCCTCGAAGGTCGCGCCCAGCTTCAGGTCGATGTCGGGATGGTCGGACACCGCGCCCGCCAGCGCCGATTGCAGATCGGCGCGGTGCACCACCCAATAGGGGGCGCCGGCGCGCGCGGAAGCTGCCTCGCCGAGCGGCATGCGCAGCAGCTCGCCGCCGGCCCGGGCGCTCATGATCGAGACTGCTTCCGGGGTCACGGCGCGCAGCTTGAGGCGTTCGGTGAGGCCGAGCTCGACCAGCACGCGGCTGGCATTGGGGGAGAGTTGCAGGCCCGCGCCGACTTCCTCGAGGCGCTCGGCCTTTTCCAGCACGACGATGCGGAAGCCGCGGGCCGCGAGCGCAAGCGCGGCCGTCAGTCCACCGATGCCGGCACCGGCGATGACAATCGTTCGGGAGAGCGCCACCCCTGACCGATGAGACCGGTCAGGCCACCTTGTCCTTCAGCACGCATTCCGGCGGACGGGCTTCGCCCGCCTTCAGGTCGGCCGCGAAACGGTACAGGGTCGAGCAATAGGGGCAGATGATCTCGTTGTCGTTGCCGAGGTCGAGGAAGACGTGCGGATGATCGAACGGAGGGTTGGCGCCCACGCACATGAACTCTTGCGAGCCGATCTCGATGACGGGAACACCGGCATCGTTATGGAAGTGCGGGACGACATGGTCGGACATCGTAGTTCATCCTGGAGTGGCAATGGCGGCAGCTACAATCAACAACTGACGCGGCATCTTTAAGGCGCCGCGGACCATACTGGTGGGTGCAGATGATTGCTAGTCCAGCGGAACCGAAAGGTTCGCAATTGCCCCATGCTCATTTGCTCATGCAAATTCGACACAATCTTGAGGCCTGAGAGAAGCCCTTCTTTCGTCGGGGACGTTGTGTCGCAATTTTGGCATACTATGTCTGTCGACGAGCATAATTGCGACGAAAGACGAATCGTCAGGCGTCAGCGATTTTAGGACCGTCCAGGCTTTCCGCATGAAATGGCTGCGAATCAGCACAGCGTTGACCGGTGTCGCGGCATGCAGCTTCATGCTCGCGCAAGTAGCACCGCACGCCCGCGAGGCCGGCGCGATCCTCGCCGCCCAGGACGACCCCGCCGTGCTCTCCGAGCTCAAGCTCGATGCGCTGCTGCGGCAGAACGAGCGCCTGGTTCAGGACAACATCGAGGCTGCGCTCGCCGCGGGCGACGCCGATCTCGCCGACAGTTTCGTCGCGCTTGCGCGTGATCGCAACATCGCGCTGCCGGACGACCTCCTGAGCCGCGTCAACGATGCCGTCAAAGCCGAGAATTCCACCTCCCATTTCGCCAAACGATTTGCCACCGGACTCGTCACCGGCAATGCCGACGACGTCGCGAGCCTGTCGGGAACGGTGGCCGGCGATCTCTTCGTGATCGGCGACATCAGGGACGTCGTCCGGGAAGGCAAGCACCTCGCCATGGGCGAGGACACCGACCGGCTCGTGCTGGGACTGGCGGCGGCGGGCCTTGCGGTGACGGCGGCAACCTACATCTCGGTCGGTGGTGCCGCGCCGGTGCGCGC
>NZ_PSRT01000078.1 GCF_004212635.1 Bradyrhizobium genosp. SA-3
GCGAGCGCAGCGAAGCAATCCAGAAATGTATCCGCCGAAAAAGTCTGGAATGCTTCGCTGCGCTCGCAATGACGATGTTGAAGTGGTCGCGCGCCGCTTTGTGAGTTGTGTCCGCGCCGCGGGCCGCTACCATAGGCCCTTCCTGTGACACGCAGGAGTCAGCACAGCAAGCGGGGACAAACATGAGCGGACAGGAACGCAAGGTGAAGGGATCGGACCTGTTTGTCGCGGCGCTGGAGAACGAGGGCGTCGACCGCATCTTCGGTGTCCCCGGTGAGGAGAATCTCGATCTCGTCGAATCGCTCCGCACCTCCAGGATCGAGCTGGTCCTGACCCGCCACGAGCAGGCCGCCGCTTTCATGGCCGCCACGCATGGGCGGTTGACTGGCAAGCCCGGCATATGTCTGTCGACACTTGGACCTGGCGCACTCAATCTGTCCACCGGCGCGGCATATGCGCATCTCGGCGCGATGCCGATGATCCTGATCACCGGCCAGAAGCCGATCATGAGCAGCCGGCAGGCGCGTTTCCAGATCGTTGACGTGGTCGCGACCATGAAGCCGCTGACGAAGCTGTCGCGGCAGATCGTCAGCGCCTCCAGCATCCCGACCGTGGTGCGCGACGCCTTTCGCGTGGCGATGGAAGAGCGGCCGGGGCCGGTGCATCTCGAATTGCCCGAAGATATCGCCGGCGATGAAGTGCCCGCCGCCCCGGTCATTCCGGTCCATCCGATCGAAATTCCGGTCGCCCATCGCGCCGCGCTCGATCGGGCCGCCGAGATGATCCTGGCTGCAAAGCGTCCGCTGGTGATGATGGGCGCTGCGACCAGCCGGCCGCGATCGACGCATGGCATCGCAAGCTTCGTGCGGCGGACCGGCATTCCCTTCTTCACCACGCAGATGGGCAAGGGCACCGTGCCCGGCGGCACCAATCTCTATATGGGGACCGCCGCGCTGTCCGAACGCGACTACGTCCATGACGCGATCGATGCCGCCGACCTGATCGTCGCGATCGGCCACGACCCCGTCGAGAAGCCGCCTTTTATCATGGGGCCGGCGGGGCCGAAGGTCATTCACGTGAGCTACACGCCGGCGAGCGTCGAGCTGGTCTATTTTCCCGACGCCGAGGTCGTCGGCGACGTCGGCCCGAGCCTGGAGCTGCTCGCCGACCGGCTCGAAGGCAAGCTGCCGCAGGCGGCGGCGCTCTTGCCGTTGCGCGAAGAGATCCTCAGTCACATCGCCGATCGCGCCACCGAGGCGCGCTGGCCGCCGACGCCGCAGCGGATCGTGCACGACATCCGCCAGGTGATCCCGGAGAATGGCATCGTCGCGCTCGACAATGGCATGTACAAGATCTGGTTCGCGCGGAATTACCGCACCCGTGTCGCCAACACGCTGCTGCTCGACAACGCGCTGGCGACGATGGGTGCCGGTCTGCCGTCGGCGATGATGGCCGCGATGCTCCATCCGGACCGCCGCGTGCTCGCGGTCGCCGGCGACGGGGGCTTCATGATGAACAGCCAGGAGATGGAGACTGCCGTCCGCCTCAAGCTCAATCTGGTCGTGCTGGTGCTCGAGGACAACGCCTACGGCATGATCCGCTGGAAGCAGGCGGTCGATCATTTTGCCGATTACGGCATGACGTTTGGAAATCCGGACTTCGTCGTCTATGCGAAGGCCTACGGCGCCAAGGGGCATCGCATCGCGAGCATCGACAGCTTCGGCCCGACGCTGGAGGCGGCCTTCCAAGAGGGCGGCGTGCACCTGGTCTCGATCCCGATCGATTATTCGGAGAACGTGCGGGTGCTGGTCGACGAGCTGCGGGCGCATGAGAAATCGAAGGCGTGAGTCGATGCTCTCACCACCCTCGTCATTGCGAGCGCAGCGAAGCAATCCAGAATCTTTCCACGGTGACAGTCTGGATTGCTTCGCTGCGCTCGCAATGACGAGTTCGTGGCAGCAGCTCGTCCCAATAAATCAACTGCACTTGTGTCACGCTCCTTAATCGCCGACACTCGCAAATCACCAAACCAATGACAGGAATTAGGAAATGACTCGCGTTCGTTGTGTCACCGAGATGGGCATGGGCGTCGACGTCCACGGCAGGGACGCCACCAAGGCGGCGAAGCGGGCGGTGTCGGACGCGATCAGGCATTCGAGTCTCGGCTTCTTCCGGATGATAGGCAAGACCGCGAACGACATGTTCGTCGACGTCACGATCGCGGTGCCCAATCCGGAAGCCGTGGACAAGGAAGCCGTCGCCAAGGAGCTGCCTTACGGCACGGTGACCATCAACGCAGTCAAGGGCGGGCTGGAGATTCCCTCAGCCACGGAAGTGGCCAACGACCCCATTCTCATCGCCAATGCGGCGGTGATCGTCAGCTTCGACAAGGACTAGGCCGGTGTCCGACAGCGATGTGGCGCTGCTCGATCGTCCGATCTGGAGCGCGCTGACAACGAGCCAGAAGCATCTGGCCGAGGGTGGCCCGCGCGCGCTGCGCTATCCCGTGGACATGACGCCCTTTGCCGACATGGTCGACATGTCGGCGGCGAGCTTCGCCGCGCTCGGCGATCTCATGTCGGACTCGCAGGTCGCTGCATTGTTCACGCCGGAGCCCGTCGAAGTGCCCGCCGGCTTCAAAATCGTGCTCGCCGAGAGCGGCGAGCAGATGATCGGCTCCCCGGCCGACAGTCGGCTCCGTGATGCCGAGATCGTCACGCTGGGACCCGCCGACGTGCCTGCCATGATGGCGCTGACCATGCTGACCAAGCCCGGTCCATTCGCGCTGCGCTCGCACGAACTCGGTACGTTCCTCGGTATTCGTGTCGGCGGCGAACTGGTCGCGATGGCCGGCGAGCGGATGAAGCCGGGAAAATTCGTCGAGATGACGGCCGTCTGCGTGCACCCTGATCATCGCGGACGCGGCTATGCGCAGGCGCTGCTCGCGGCGGTCGCGCGGCAGATCGAGGCCCGCGGCGAATTTCCGTTTCTGCACGTGTTTACCAAGAATACGTCTGCGATTGCGCTGTACGAGCGGCAGGGCATGCGGATTCGGCGGCGCCTGCACGTCACTGCGTTCATGAAGGAAGGATAGCGCTCGCAGGGGAGGTCTTCATTTCCCGCGAATTCCCGCTATATCCGACCCGACGATCATTGGGGAAAACACATGGACGCCAGGACACCAGATTTTTCCGCCGCACGGACGGCGATGCAGCGTTATGTCGATCAGGAGATCATCCCGGGTGCATCCTGGGCGGTGCTGCGGGGCCGCGATGTCGTCCAGCAATGCGTCGGGTTCGCCGACCGCGAGAGCAGCACTGCGCTGCGGCCCGACCACATCTTCCGCGCCTTCTCCAACACCAAGATCTTCATCACCTGCGCCATCATGCTGCTGGTCGAGGAAGGCCGCGTCGGGCTCGATGATGCCGTCGAGGAATTCCTGCCGCAGCTCGGCCATCGCATGGTGTTGAAGCCGGGCGCTGCGAGCCTTGGCGATGTCGAGCCGGCGAGGAGCGCGATCACGATCCGCCAGCTGCTGACCCACACGTCCGGGCTCAGCTACGGCATCTTCGATCCCGGTACGGTGCTGTTCAAAGGCTACAACGAGGCGCGCATCCTCAATCCGCTGACGCCGCTCGCCGACATGATCGACCGGCTTGCCGATCTGCCGTTGTCCTATCATCCCGGCGCCGGCTGGGAATATTCGGTGGCGACCGACGTGCTCGGCCGTGTCGTCGAGGTCGTCTCCGGCCAGCCGCTCGACGCCTTCCTCAAGGCACGCATCTTCGATCCGCTCGGCATGATCGATACCGGCTTCCACGTGCCGGAAGCGCAGCAGGGAAGGCTGGTCGCACTCTATAACGGCGCAGACGCGCTCGATCCGATGAAGCCCGGCCTCATGCGGGCCGACCATCTGCCTTATCCGCAGGCCTATCGGCGGCCGTTGCCGCGGCTGTCCGGCGGTGGCGGTCTGGTCTCGACCTTGGCCGACATGCTGGCGCTGGTGCGCGCGCTGCTGCCCGGTTCGGATGCGCTGCTGAAGCCGGAGACGCTGCGGCAGATGATGACGAACCAGCTGCCCGCCGGCCAGACCATCCGCTTCGCCAATCTCGGGCCGATCCCCGGCAAGGGCTTTGGCCTCGGTGGTGCCGTCACCTTCGCGCCGACGCCCTTCGATCCCTCGAATTCGACCGGTGAATTCCAGTGGGGCGGCCTTGCCGGCACCCATTGGTGGATCTGCCCTGAGGCTAACACCGCCGGCGTACTGATGACCCAGCGCTACATGGGCTTCTGGAATCCCTTCTTCTTCGAGTTCAAGCGCCTGGCCTATCAGGCGGCTGGAGGCTGACCGCGAAAAAATCTTCCGACGCCGCGAATCCCTTTTGGCGATCGCGCCCTCTTGATGGTCGAGACGATCAGTCTCGGCCCATGTCGGAGGATGTGATGGGATTTTACAGGAAGAACATCGGCGGCGCGCATCAGGCGGTGCGGGTCGTCTTGGGCGTCGCGGTCGCGGTCGCAGCATTGGTCTATCTCGCCGGCACCGCGGCGTGGCTGGTCGCGCTCGGCGGCGCGGGCTTTGCAATGACCGGTCTCGTCGGCTACTGCCCGATGTGCGCGATGGCCGGCATCGGCAAGGGAGGGGTGTCGTGAGCGCGGCTGCGATCTCGCCAAATTTGTTCGAGGCCGCGCGGCTCGGCGACCCCCGGGCGATCGCGTCTCTGCTGGAGACGGCACAGCCCGACATCCGCCGCTATGCGCGGGCGACCTGCCGCAGCTCGGCGGATGCCGAGGATGCAACGCAGGAAGCGATGTGGATCCTGTTCCGGCATGTCGGCACGATCCGCTCGCTGCTGGCGTTTTCGGCCTGGCTGTTCAGCGTGGTCCGCCGCGAATGCCTGCGGCTTGCGCGCAAGACAGGCCTTGCGCCGGCGATCGACGACAGCGAGGTGGAGGCGGCACTGCTGGCACGCCCGGAAGCCGATCTGCGGCTCGATGTGGCCGCCGCCTTCGAGGCGCTGCCGCCGCACTATCGCGACGTCGCCTTGATGCGCGACGTCAAGGAGATGACCATCGACGAGATCGCCGTCGCGCTTGGGGCCTCCAGGCAGACCGTGAAGGCCCGTCTGCATCGCGCCCGTGCCCTGATGCGCGAATATCTGACGAGATGAGACACGGCGCAAAGCCTGTTCGCGCGTCACCGGACAGGACACAAAAATGTTGCGAGTGGGGGGCCTACCTCCCACTCGCTGTTTGCGTCAGTCCTTCCACGGATCGAACTCGCCTTCGCCGGCCATGGCGACGGCGAACGGCCGCAGCGTGTGCAGCACCCGCACGGTGCCGGCGTGCTGCGCCAGCACGTCCGGCAGGCGGCGATAGGCCATCGGGCTCTCATCGAGGTCGGCACCCACAAGGGTGACGCCGCGTTCGTTGAGCCAGCGGTCCATCTCCGCGCGCGAGAAGCGCCGCTTCGCCTCCCGTCGTCCGAACAGGCGGCCGGCGCCGTGAACGGTCGAGTACAGCGAAGCCTCGGCCTCCGGACTGTCGACGCCTTCGAGGATGACGGCGTCGTCGCCCATCGAGCCGCCGACGAATCCCTTCTGGCCGGGAAACGCCGGCGTCGCGCCCTTGCGCACCACCCACAGATCCTTGCCGTCGTGGGTCTCACGCCAGGCATAGTTGTGGTGGTTGTGCACGCTCTCGGTCACGCTGCCGCCGATGATCTGGCGGACGCGCTCGACGACCCACTCGCGTCCCGCATAGGCGTAACGCCCGGCGAGCTGCATCGCCGCGATGTAGCGGCGGCCGAGCTCGGACTCCTCGTCGACCACTGCGGGCGGGACGTTCATGCCATCCTTGCCGCCGGCGGCCTTGAGGTAGCGCGTCGCGGAGGTGTGTCCGAGGCCGCGGCTTCCGAAATGGACGCCGATCCAGACAAAGCCTTCCTCGTCACGCATGAGGTCGACATAGTGATTGCCCGATCCGACCGTGCCGAGCTGGCTCACCGCCTTCTGACGGTAGGCCTCCATGTCGCTCTCGCGCCAGGCATCGCCATCGTCGAACAGCGCGTGCTCGGCCCGCTCGGCATTGGCGCGGCCGACACCGAACGAGATCCTCTTGGCGACGTCGCGGATGATCGTGGGCACGATGTCGGCGATGTCGTCGAAGCGCGTGTCGAGCTTTGCGGCCATGTTGCCGCAGCCGATGTCGAAGCCGACGCCAGAGATGCTGACCTGCTTCTCGTAGGCGATGACCCCGCCGACCGGCTGGGCGTAGCCGAGATGGCCATCGGCGCAGATCACGCCGGATACGACATTGCCGACCGCCATGCAGTTGCGCATCTGCGCCACGGTCGCCTCCTCATGCGGGCCGAAGATCTTCAGCGGCGCGTTCTGGAAGCGCGCCTCCTGCGGACGCAGGTTCGCGATCTCGCTCGCGGCGGTGTTGGCTTCGCGGGCGAGCTGCTCCTTGCGCGCGGCGTCCCGGTACGAGCACCAGGCCGGCTGGCCGCGTCCTTCGCCGACGCGCGAGTCGGGATCGACGCCGGCGGCGACGCAGAGCTCGCGGGCGCGTTCCATGTAGGGATCGGATCGTCGCATGGTCTTGAGTCCTGTTTCACATCCCGCGCGACTGCAGAGTGAACGTACGGTTCATGTCAGAGGTTTCAAGGGCTCCGGGCGCAGTCCGCGTCCGGGGTCGTTGTCATTGCGCATCAATTCAATGCCGTCTCCGACGCAGCGATCCACGCAATCGGGGCCTCAGAGAAGCCGTTGACGCGAGTCCAGGCGCTTGGGCACGCGCATCGTTTGCGCGAGCCCCGGGATCCGGGTCTCCCGTTCCGGCGATTGCCGGGATGTCTGAATGGGCCGCGCGACGGGCAACAAAAAACCCTCCGGAGCGGCAGGCTCGGGAGGGTCCGTGAGAAGCGGACTGTCGATCTTGCGGTCAGGCAAGATCGCTCCCATGAGCCGGGCATGCGCAATCGATTGGCCGCAGGCCATTCGACAGTCGCGCAAATCTTTCGTAGCTGTGCTTCATCACTGGGTTCATTGTTTTCGCGAACGGAAGTAATCGCGAGGGCGCGGGACATGCGCTCGCAACTTGCAGGTGTCAAGCGGCGCGCGTGAGAAAATTGGAAATGATGGACGCACGACGTGCCAACCTATCTCGGTCTCGATGGATTTCGCTTCGGCTGGGTCGCGGCCTGGATCGATGAGCGCGGCGATCACGGCTTCGATTATTCGCCGGGCCTGACGCGCCTGCTCGCGATGCCGCATGCGCGTGCGATGATCGACATGCCGATCGGGTTGAATCCGAGCGGCTATCGCGCTTGCGATCTGCGAGCACGCGAATTGATCGGCCCTGCCGTGTTTCTCGGCGCGCGCCGCGACCTCTGGACGTTCCCGGATATGGCTGCGGCCAATCGCCATTATTGGGCGCACGAGGGCGAGGGCAGGGGCGTATCCGCGCAGCTCTGGAACATCAGGGACAAGATCAGGGACGTCGACGCGATCATGACGCCGGCGCATCAAGCCAGCATCGGCGAAGCCCATCCGGAATTGATTTTTTGGAATCTGGCAGGACGAGTCCATCTTGCGAAGAAGACATCGGCGCAAGGCCGCGAACAGCGCATCGCGCTCTTGGAGCAGCGCGGATTCACGCGCCTGCCGAAATGGCTGACGCTTCGCTACCGCACCGGCATCGGCCGTGACGATCTCATCGATGCCTGCGCCTGCGCGGTCGCGGCGCGCGACAGCACGCAACGTGTCGGCGACGACCAGATCGATCCGCGGGGGCTGAGAATGGAGATCAACTATTGAGACCTCCGTGACCCTCGCGATCGCTTCCGTCTCCCGTGCGGCTGCGACGGGCATGGCTCTGCTTCAGATCAACGCCATCGTCGTCCAGTCTTGCTGCCCTCTCCTCGTACTCCTCGGCCATTGACTGCAAGCGTCGCGCGGCTGCGCTATGCGTGAGGTCGCCGGCGACGCGGCGACACCGCTTAGCATGGTCGAGCAGGGCGCGCTTCTCGATGCTCATCCGGCGACAACGCTTGGAAGGCTCAATGGTCCCTGCACGGGCGTTTGGAACTCTGCGATGGCGTTGTCTCGGAGAGTGGGAAAAAGCGGCAGTATTTTCAAGCGGGCAAGGAACATGGTCCTTGAACGGTCGTTGGCCAATGACTGTTGAGGGACAAAACACCATGTACGATGTCTGCCAATTGGCGACCGCGATGCTCGCGATTGCCTTTACGGCTCTGCTGTTGATCACGGGTCAACGGTTCATCGCGTACCGACTGCAGCACGACGCAACGACTCCGATCGTGGCGATGGCAACGCTGCCGCGATAAGGCGGGTTCGCCGGGACGAATAGTGACTTGCGCCGCACGGCGTCCTGCCTAGATTGGGCACGCCTCAGTCCATGCATCAAAGGTCCCGATGTCCGCTCTATCTGCCTTTCCCATCACCAAACGTTGGCCGGCGAAACATCCCGAACTGCTTCAGCTCTATTCGCTGCCGACGCCGAACGGCGTCAAGGTCTCGATCATGCTGGAGGAGATCGGACTGCCTTACGAAGTCCATCTCGTCGATTTCGGCAAGGACGACCAGAAGTCGACCGAATTCCTCTCGCTCAATCCGAACGGCAAGATCCCGGCGATCCTCGATCCCAACGGCCCCGGCGGCAGGCCGCTGCCGCTGTTCGAATCCGGGGCGATCCTGCAATACCTCGCCGAGAAGACCGGCAAGCTTCTGCCGGAGGACGCCGCACGCCGCTACCAGGCCATCCAGTGGGTGCATTTCCAGATGGGCGGCATCGGGCCGATGTTCGGCCAGGTCGGCTTCTTCCACAAATTCGCCGGCAAGGAGCTTGAGGACAAGCGGCCGCTCGAACGCTACGTGGACGAGTCCAAGCGCCTGCTCGGCGTGATGGAGGCGCATCTCGCCGGTCGGCAATGGTTCATGGATGACGACTACACCATCGCCGACATCTCCATGCTCGGCTGGGTGCGCAATCTCATCGGCTTCTACGGCGCCGGCGACCTCGTCGCATTCAGCCAGTTCAAGTCGGTTGGTGCCTGGCTCGACCGCGGCCTTGCGCGTCCGGCGGTGCAGCGCGGGCTGAATATTCCGAAGCGGCCGTAATTCGCCTCTAGAACAGCCGTCCGCCGTTCGGCACGGGCTTGCTCGGCTGCACCAGCACGACCTTGCCGGCAGCATCGGGGAAACCGAGCGTCAGCACCTCGGATACGACCGGGCCGATCTGGCGCGGCGGGAAATTGACGACGGCCGCGACCTGCAGCCCGACCAGCGTCTCGAGCGGATGATTTTCGGTGATCTGCGCCGAGCTCTTGCGGACGCCGATCGCGGGGCCGAAGTCGATCCATAGCCGCCAGGCCGGCTTGCGCGCCTCCGGGAACGGCTTGGCGTCGACGATGGTGCCGACGCGGATATCGACCGCGAGGAAGCTGTTGAAGTCGATGGTCGTCGAGGCGGCGGCTGCGGGATCGTGGGTGACGTGCATGGTCTATCCGTTCGGGGAGTGGCGTCGTTCGCAATATTGTCGCGCGAACCGGAGTTTCGTACAACGCGGCGGTCACGATACGACGCATGCGCGAGGAACGGTTTGCCCAACATCATCTACGGTATCAAGAACTGCGACACCATGAAAAAGGCGCGCACCTGGCTCGACAGCCATGGCGTGCCTTACGAGTTTCACGACTACAAGACGGCGGGAGTCGAGAAGGACAAGCTCAAGCAGTGGAGCGAGAAGGTCGGCTGGGAGACGTTGCTCAATCGCGCCGGCACGACCTTCAAGAAGCTCTCCGATTCCGACAAGGAAGGCCTCGGTGAGAAGAAGGCGCTGGCGTTGATGCTAGCGCAACCATCGATGATCAAGCGGCCGGTGCTGGAAATCGGCGGCAAGCTGCTGGTCGGCTTCAAGCCGGAGATCTATGTAAAGGAAGTTGGAGCCAAGAACGTTGGAGCCAAGAACGTTGGGGCCAAGGCGCGCTAGTTCAGCTCGATGATCTCGGCGGTGACGCTTGGGCTGGATTGGTCGGCGAGCTCGACCACATCGGCCGCCGCGATGCGGCCCGGCGCGCGATGAAACAGGTCGCGGTCGACCACGGCGCGCAGCCTCGGACGCGGCGGCGCGTCATTTCCGCGCATCAGATTCTTGATCTCGAAGCCGCCGTCCTCGCAGAAGGTTTTCACCGACGCGATGACGTGGCTGACCTTGTCCTCGGTCAGGAACGGCAGCAGCAGCCGTTCATAGGCGACGATGCGACCGTAGATGTCATCGATGTCGGCAACGCTGTAGATCGGAAGCGCGCGCGCGACGCATTCGTGATAGATGGGCATCACGAAGGGCGCGAGCCGCGGTCCGACATAGTCGTGCAGCAGGATGCCCTTGCCGGTATGTCCATAGGCGCTCGAGATGCGCGTGCCTTCGCTCTGGATGGTCAGGTGCGGCGTCGGCGTCGAATTGTCCACCGTGTAATAGATGAGATCGGACAGCTCTTCCTCGAGTCGCGCAGGCTGGTACTCCCAGATCGCCGGTGCGACCTGCTGGCGCGCATAAAGTCGCAGCCACGTGTTCAGGAGATCTACGCTGCCTGATCGACTTGACGACGGAGGGCGCGGTGCTTGCGAAATCCAAAACAATATTCCCAGCATGTCAAAACCCGCACATGATCCTCGCCGCGGGAAAATTTTCTATGAAGGCTGGCGCGGGAGACGAAAGACCGTTAACGACGACTTGATGACCGGTGCTTTGCGAACCGGGAGGCCGGGCAGGCACCACATCAATACATCTCCGACTAAGGGAGCATTTGTATCCCAGCCGGAGGCCTGATCTGCTCAGCTTTCCGCCTTGCCTAACCCCCGTCACCTCCGGCATATTCCGCGCCCGGAGGCGGCGTTCCGGATGGGCTCAAAGGCCTCCGGAAAGCCGAAGTCAACAAGGACAGCCACGCGCGGCCAGCGCGTCGCGCGGGCAGGGGGAAATCTGTTTGGCCGATGAGTTCATTCTCGAAACGGAAGGCTTGACCAAGGAGTTCGCGGGCTTCTTCGCCGTCCGCGACGTTGCGCTCAAGGTTCGCCGTGGGAGCATTCATGCGTTGATCGGGCCGAACGGCGCCGGCAAGACGACGTGCTTCAATCTTTTGACCAAGTTCCTCAAACCGTCTGCCGGAAAGATCCTCTACAAGGGGCAGGACATCACTGCGATGGCGCCGGCGGATGTGGCCCGCATGGGTCTGGTTCGCTCGTTCCAGATTTCGGCCGTGTTTCCGCATCTCACGGCGCTGGAGAACGTCCGCGTCGCACTTCAGCGCCAGCACGGCTCTTCGTTCGACTTCTGGCGTTCCAAGTCCGTGCTCAATCGCTTCAACGATCGCGCGCGCGAGCTGTTGAACGATGTCGGCCTCAGCGAGTTTGCCAATACGCCCGCGGTCGAGATGCCCTACGGGCGCAAGCGCGCACTGGAGATCGCAACCACGCTCGCGCTCGACCCCGAGATGATGCTGCTGGACGAGCCGATGGCCGGCATGGGTCACGAGGACATCGACAAGATCGCGGCGCTGATCAAGCGCATCTCCGCGAAATATACCATTCTGATGGTCGAGCATAATTTGAGCGTCGTGGCCAATCTCTCCGACATCATCACCGTGCTGACGCGCGGGCAGGTGCTCGCGCAGGGCCATTACTCCGAGCTCACCAAGGACGAGCGCGTCAAGGAAGCCTATCTGGGAGCCGGTCATGCCTGACACTGCGATCGCCCAGGCTCCGGCACAGGCTGCGACCGGCGGAAACATCCTTCAAGTCCGCAACTTGGAAGCCTGGTACGGCGAGTCTCACATCCTGCACGGGATCAACTTCGACGTGAATGCGGGCGAGGTCGTCACCCTGCTCGGGCGCAACGGCGCCGGCAAGACGACCACGTTGAAGTCGATCATGGGCATCATCGGCAAGCGCTCGGGCTCGGTGAAGTTCAACAACCAGGACATCATCCGCGCGACCTCCGACAAGATCGCGCGCATGGGCATCGCGTTCTGCCCGGAGGAGCGGGGGATATTTTCCAGCCTCGATGTGCGGGAGAATCTGATGCTGCCGCCGGTGGTCCGCGAAGGCGGGCTGCCGCTCGACCAGATCTTCGACCTGTTCCCGAACCTGAAGGAGCGGCTCAACAGCCAGGGCACCAAACTGTCGGGCGGCGAGCAGCAGATGCTCGCGATCGCGCGCATCCTGCGCACCGGCGCGAGCTTCCTGATGCTGGACGAGCCGACCGAGGGCCTTGCGCCCGTCATCATCCAGCAGATCGGCCATACCATTGCGCGACTCAAGAAGGAGGGCTTCACCATCCTCCTGGTCGAGCAGAACTTCCGCTTCGCATCGACCGTGGCCGACCGCTATTACGTGGTCGAGCACGGCAAAATCATTGACGGATTTTCCAACGCCGAGCTTGCTGCCAACATGGACAAGCTCCACACCTATCTCGGCGTCTAGAACTGCCAAAGAAGTTAGAACCATCGAGAATATTTAGAGAGGGAAGCCGCATGAACACCCGGTCGATCGCTTCATTTCTGCTCGGCACAGCGCTGGCACTTGCCGCGACAAGCGGCGCGATGGCGCAGGACAAGACCATCAAGATCGGCGTGCTCACCGACAACTCCGGGCTCTACGCCGACCTTGGAGGTCCCGGCTCGACGCTGGCCGCGCAGATGGCGATCGAGGATTCCGGGCTTGCAGCCAAGGGTTGGAAGGTCGATCTCATCTCCGCCGACCATCAGAATAAGCCCGACATCGGCACTGCGATCGCGCGGCAGTGGATCGATGTCGAGAAGGTCGACGTCTTCATGGACGTGCTGAACTCCGGCGTGGCGCTGGCGGTGAACAATGTCGTCAGGGAAAAGAATTCGATTCTGATCGACACGGGTGCGGCGACGTCCGACCTGACAAACGCGCAATGCTCGCCGAACACGATCCACTGGGTCTACGACACCTACATGCTGGCCAACAGCACGGGACAGGCGCTGGTGAAGGCCGGCGGTGACACCTGGTACTTTCTGACCGCCGACTACGCCTTTGGTCACGCGCTCGAGCGCGACACCGCTGCGGTGGTGGTCAAATCAGGCGGCAAGGTGATCGGGAGCGTCAAGCATCCGCTCAATACCGCGGACTTCTCCTCGTTCCTCCTGCAGGCGCAGGCGTCGAAAGCCAAGATCATCGGTATGGCGAACGCCGGTGGCGACACCACCAACACGATCAAGCAGGCGGCGGAATTCGGCATTGTCGCAGGCGGCCAGAAGCTCGCCGGGCTTTTGCTGTTCATCACCGACGTCCATGCGCTCGGATTGAAAGTGGCGCAGGGGCTGAACTTCACCGAAACCTTCTATTGGGATTTGAACGACGGCACCCGGGCCTTCTCCAAGCGTTTCTCCGAAAAGATGAAGAACAAGGCGATGCCTTCGATGGTGCAGGCCGGCGTCTATTCGGGCCTGATCCATTATTTCAAGACGCTGGAAGCTTTGGGTGGCAATCCGCACGATGGCGCCAAGGTGGTCGCCAAGATGAAGGAGATGCCGACGGACGATCCACTGTTCGGCAAGGGCACGATCCGCGCGGATGGCCGCAAGCTCCATCCCGCCTATCTGTTCGAGGTCAAGAAGCCTGAGGAATCCAAGGGGCCGTGGGACTACTACAAGCTGATCGGCACGACGGCGGCAGACCAGGCTTTCAGGCCGCTTTCGGAAAGCGCCTGTCCGCTGGTGAAGAAGTAGTACCGACAGCGTCCGCTGGCGGGCACCGTCGTCAACAAAACGGGACTGGGTACGAGATCGATCGATGCAGGCTCTATACGCTCAGCTACTGGTGGGACTGATCAACGGCTCGTTCTACGCGCTGCTCAGTCTCGGGCTTGCCGTGATCTTCGGCATGCTCAACATCATCAATTTCGCCCATGGTGCGCTCTACATGATGGGCGCGTTCGTTGCCTATTTCCTGTTGAACCTCGGCGGCATCAACTATTGGTGGGCGTTGCTGCTGGCGCCCATCATCGTCGGC
This sequence comes from Bradyrhizobium genosp. SA-3, assembly GCF_004212635.1. GTDB lineage: Bacteria > Pseudomonadota > Alphaproteobacteria > Rhizobiales > Xanthobacteraceae > Bradyrhizobium. The sequence goes on from NZ_PSRT01000078.1 coordinate 14,064, forward strand.
ATCTTCGGCATGATCCTGGAGCGGACAATGCTGCAATGGCTGACCGGGCTCGACCATCTCTACGGCCTGCTCCTGACCTTCGGCATCGCGCTGATCGTGCAGGGCGTGTTCCAGAACTACTTTGGCTCCTCCGGTCTGCCTTACGCCATTCCGGACCAGCTCAGGGGCGGCATGAATCTCGGCTTCATGTTCTTACCCGTCTATCGCGGCTGGGTCGTCGTGTTCTCGCTGGCGGTGTGCCTTGCGACCTGGTTCCTGATCGAGAAGACGCAGCTCGGCGCTTACCTGCGCGCCGCCACTGAAAATCCGACGCTGGTGCGCGCCTTCGGCATCAACGTGCCGCGCATGATCACGCTGACTTACGGTCTCGGTGTCGGCCTTGCCGCGCTCGCCGGCGTGCTCTCGGCGCCGATCAACCAGGTGCGTCCGCTGATGGGCGCTGACCTCATCATCGTCGTGTTCGCGGTGGTCGTGATCGGCGGCATGGGATCGATCATGGGCTCCATCATCACCGGCTTTGCGCTCGGCGTGATCGAGGGCCTGACCAAATATTTCTACCCCGAGGCCTCCAACACCGTCGTGTTCGTGCTGATGGTGCTGGTGCTCTTGGTGAAGCCAACGGGATTGACGGGAAGGGCAGCCTGACATGACGACCCTGACGGACGACACGCTGCCGACAACCCCTCGCGCGATGCGCGACGAGATGATCGTGTTCGTGGTGATGGCCCTGCTTTTGGCGGCAGTGCCGTTCACAGGAGTCTATCCGTTCTTCGTGATGCAGGCGCTGTGCTTTGCGCTGCTCGCGTGCGCCTTCAATCTGCTGGTCGGCTATGGCGGGCTGCTGTCGTTCGGCCACGCCATGTTCCTGGGAACCGCGGGCTATTGCAGTGCGCATGCGCTGAAGGTCTGGGCGCTGCCGCCCGAGCTCGGCATCCTCGTCGGCATCGCTGCGGCGTTCGTGCTGTCGATCATCACCGGCTACATCTCGATCCGCCGCCAGGGCATCTATTTCTCGATGATCACCCTGGCGCTGTCACAGCTCCTGTACTTCATCTACCTCCAGGCGCCGTTCACCCACGGCGAGGACGGCATCCAAGGCATCCCGCAAGGGCACATGTTCGGCGTGTTCGATCTGTCCAAGCCGACGGTGCTTTATTACGTCGTGCTGGTCGGCTTCCTCGCCGGCTTCCTCTTGATCTTCCGCATCATCAACTCGCCGTTCGGCGAGGTTTTGAAGGCAATTCGTGAGAACGAGCCGCGGGCGATCTCGCTCGGCTACCGCACTGACCAGTACAAGTTCCTGGCCTTCATCCTGTCGGGCACGCTGGCCGGCTTTGCCGGGGCGCTGAAAGTGTTCGTGGCGCAAAACGCCTCGCTCACCGACGTGCACTGGTCGATGTCGGGCGAAGTCGTGCTGATGACGCTGGTCGGTGGTCTCGGAACCATTTTCGGTCCGGTGATCGGTGCCTTTGTGATCATCGCGATGCAGCAATATCTAGCGGGCTTCGGCCAGTGGGTGACGGTGATCCAGGGTGGGATCTTCGTAATCTGCGTGCTCACCTTCCGCCGTGGCGTCATCGGTGAAATCGCGCATTACTTCCGGCGATCGCTCTAAGTATCTGATTTTAAATCGGTTTTCAGGTCGCTTGAAAGCGGTGGATGACCCGGCTCCGCGGGCGCGAGATGACACGCGCGTGGATCGAAAATGGTCTATGACAGTTTCATGACGGCCCTTCCGGGCCGGGCCATTTCCAACCGGTAGCCTGTCCCCATGATGCGATGGTTTCGTGCTTTCCTGCCCAAGGAAGAACGGTTCTTCGACCTGTTCGACCGTCATGCCCAGACCGTGATCCAGGGCTCGATCGCGCTCCAGGGCATGCTCAACGGGGGCGAGGAGACGCCGGTCTATTGCCAGCGCGTCAATCAGTTCGAGAACGACGCCGACAACATCACCCGCGAGGTGCTGACGGCAGTGCGCCGCACCTTCATCACCCCGTTCGACCGCGGCGACATCAAGAACCTGATCACCTCGATGGACGACGCCATCGACCAGATGCAGCAGACGGCGAAGGCCGTGATGCTGTTCGAGGTCCGCGCGTTCGAGCCGCCGATGCGCGAGATCGGCGGGCTTCTGATCGAATGCGCCAATCTGGTGGGACGCGCGCTGCCGCTGATGCAGTCGATCGGCCCGAACGTCGCCATGCTGAGCGCGATCACGGAAGAGCTGGGCAAGCTGGAGGGCCGCGTCGACGACCTCCACGACATCGGGCTGAAGGAGCTGTTCCTCAAGCATCGCAACGGCAACGCGATGGACTTCATCGTCGGTGTCGAGATCTACGACCATCTCGAGAAGGTGGCCGACCGCTTTGATGACGTCGCCAACGAGATCAACAGCATCGTCATCGAGCAAGTGTAGCGCATGATGCGGAAAAGTGTGCAGCGGTTTTCCGCTCAGATCATGCGTAAGCTTTAAGGCAGGGGCCGCGCCGTGGATGCTGCGTTGGGTTTTCCCGTCCTGGTCGGCTTGATCGCCGTCGCGTTGCTGTTCGACTTCCTGAATGGCCTGCACGACGCCGCCAATTCGATCGCGACCATCGTCTCGACCCGCGTGTTGCGGCCACAATTCGCGGTGTTCTGGGCCGCGTTCTTCAATTTCGTCGCCTTCATGGTGTTCGGGCTGCACGTCGCCCAGACCATCGGCACCGGCATCATCGATCCCTCGATCGTCGACGCCCAGGTGATCTTCGCGGCCTTGGTCGGGGCCATCGTCTGGAACCTCGTGACCTGGGCGCTCGGCATCCCGTCCTCGTCGTCGCATGCGCTGATCGGCGGCCTCGTCGGCGGCGGCATGGCCAAGGCGGGCATTTCGGCGGCGGTGTGGAGCGGATTGTCCAAGACGGTGCTGGCGATCGTGCTGTCGCCGCTGGTCGGCTTCCTGCTCGCGATGATGCTGGTGGCGATCGTGTCCTGGGCCTCGGTGCGCTCGACGCCCTTTGCAGTCGACCGCGCCTTCCGCATCCTGCAATTCGCCTCCGCCTCGCTCTATTCGCTCGGCCATGGCGGCAATGACGCGCAGAAGACCATGGGCATCATCGCGGTGCTGCTCTATTCGCAGGGCCATCTCGGCAGCGAATTCTCCGTGCCGTTCTGGGTGGTGCTGTCCTGCCAGGCCGCAATGGCGCTGGGCACGCTGATGGGCGGCTGGCGCATCGTCCGCACCATGGGCCTGCGCATCACCAAATTGACTCCGATGCAGGGCTTTTGCGCCGAGACCGGCGGCGCTGCGACCCTGTTCATGGCGACCTTCCTCGGCGTTCCCGTCTCGACCACCCACACTATCACCGGCGCGATCGTCGGCGTCGGCGCCGCCCGCCGTGTCTCGGCGGTGCGCTGGAATGTCGCGAGCTCGATCGTCTATGCCTGGGTGATCACGATCCCGGCCGCGGCCCTCGTGGCCGCGCTGAGCTGGTGGGCGGTCCAGATCGTCAAGTAACGAGCTTCAATCCGATAATTCCGGCGATGATCAAGGCGATGCTGGCGAGCCGGAAAGCGGTCGCGGGCTCGCCGAACAGGATGATGCCCAGCGTCGCGGTGCCGACCGCGCCGATTCCGGTCCAGACTGCGTAGGCGGTTCCGACGGGCAGTGATTTGAGAGCAACCCCGAGCAGGATGATGCTGCCGGCCATGGCCGCGAGCGTGACGACCGACGGAACAAGCTTGCTGAAGCCCTCGGTATATTTCAGGCCGATCGCCCAGGTGATCTCGAGAAGGCCGGCGACGAACAGGATGCTCCAGGCCATGACGACCCTCCGTTCAAGGCAGGGTCGTCCCCGCAGGCAATGACCTATGAAAGGGAGGGCCCTCCCTCCCAAAGGGCGATATGGGGCTGGCCGGAGGGCTCCGCAATCACCAAATGAGGCTTGATCAGGCCCATTTTCCCTGCCAAACGCTCCCGCCATGTCCGACATCGCCACCACCGCAGCCGAATCGCCGGCCCGTTCCCCGCTTGCCGCTGAAGTGTCGCGGCGGCGGACCTTTGCGATCATCTCCCACCCCGACGCCGGCAAGACCACGCTGACCGAGAAGCTGCTGCTGTTCGGCGGCGCCATTAACCTCGCCGGCCAGGTCAAGGCCAAGGGCGAGCGGCGCAATACGCGTTCGGACTGGATGAAGATCGAGCGCGAGCGCGGCATCTCGGTGGTGACCTCGGTGATGACCTTCGAGTTCGAGGGCCTCGTCTTCAACCTGCTGGACACGCCGGGCCACGAGGACTTTTCGGAAGACACCTACCGCACGCTCACGGCGGTCGATTCAGCCGTGATGGTGATCGACGCCGCCAAGGGCATCGAGGCGCGCACCCGGAAGCTGTTCGAGGTGTGTCGTCTTCGGGATATCCCGATCATCACCTTCATCAACAAGATGGACCGCGAGAGCCGCGACGTCTTCGAGCTGCTCGACGAGATCGAGAAGACGCTGGCGCTCGACACCACGCCGATGACCTGGCCGGTCGGCCGCGGCCGCGACTTCCTCGGCACCTATGACGTCGTCAATGGCGGCGTGCGTCTGCTCGAAGGTGGCGGCGCCAAGACCGGCGCGGCGCAGCAGATCGAGATCGCCGAGCTCGCCAAGCTCAATGCGAACCTCGACGTAACAGCGGTGAAGGACGAGCTCGAGCTCGTCACCGAAGCGTCAAAACCGTTCGAGCTCGAAGCATTCCGCGAGGGTCATCTGACGCCGGTCTATTTCGGCAGCGCGCTGCGCAATTTCGGCGTCGGCGACCTGCTGGAAGGCCTCGGCAAGTTCGCGCCCGAGCCGCGCGCGCAGGACAGCGATCAGCGCAAGGTCGAGGCCACCGATCCGCGCATGAGCGCCTTCGTGTTCAAGATCCAGGCCAACATGGATCCGAACCATCGCGACCGCATTGCGTTTGCGCGGCTCTGCTCGGGCAAGCTCAGCCGTGGCATGAAGGCCAAGCTCGTGCGCACCGGCAAGAGCATGCCGCTATCGAGCCCGCAATTCTTCTTCGCGCAGGATCGTTCGGTCGCCGACGAAGCCTTTGCCGGTGACGTCGTCGGCATTCCCAATCACGGCACGCTGCGCATCGGCGACACGCTGACCGAGGGCGAGGATTTCAATTTCGTCGGCGTGCCGAGCTTTGCGCCGGAAATCGTCCGCCGCGTCCGTCTCACCGACGCGATGAAGGCGAAGAAGCTGAAGGAAGCGCTTCAGCAGATGTCGGAGGAGGGCGTGGTGCAGGTGTTCCGTCCGCGCGACGGTGCGCCCGCGCTGGTCGGCGTCGTCGGCGCGCTCCAGCTCGACGTGCTAAAGGCCCGGCTCGAGGCCGAATATTCACTGCCGGTCGAGTTCGAGGTGAGCGAGTTCCAGCTCGCGCGCTGGGTCTCCTCGGAGGATCGCAAGAAGCTCGACACCTTCATCGCCGCCAACACCTCGAGCATCGCCGACGATGTCGATGGCGATCCCGTGTATCTGGCGCGAAACGAGTTCTATCTCGGCTACACCAGGGAACGCGCCGAGGGCATCGAGTTCACCAACGTCAAGGACGTCAAGAAGAAGGGGTAGGGCGGCCGCGCGCCCGGCTGCCGCAGCCACGCCCCCGCTGCGCAAGCACACCCTCCGCTGTCATGCCCCGGCTTGACCGGGGCATCCAGGGCGGCCTCTCGGCTCAATCACAACCGTCTCGGAATACTGGGTCGCCCGGTCCCGGCTCCGCCAAGGCTTCGCCGGGCTTTCGGTGTCGGGCCGGCGTAGCTTTAGCGAAGACGGCAAGCCGGGCGACGACACCGAGGTAGAACGCGAGCACGTGAACAGCCGCAGGCTTGAAGCCGCTCCAAGATCTCCCAACATGATTGCGGTCGCTCATCGCGGTGCTTCTCAATGCTGCGCGCAGTCCTGGTTCTGTTGCTGACCTTCCTGGCCGTGGGCGCCGCCGACGCGCGTCCACGCCAGATCAATCCGATTCCGTTTTCGCACGAGCCGTGCAGCGTGCTCGACGGCCGGCCGTGCACGCCGTCTTATTGCAGCCCGCTCGAGCCCGGCCCCTGCATTCCCGAGATCGACTACCCCTACGGCCAGAATCTCCAGCTCACGATCGAGAGCGTGCCGTCCGAGGTCGACCGCGCCAAATACCGGAAGCCCGATCACGATCTCGACACGATCGGCGATCTCTTTGCCGAGCTGCGCAGCTGCTGGTCGCCGCCATCGGACAACGCGCGCGCCGGCATGCAGATGTCGGTGCGCTTCAGTTTCAACAAGGCCGGTGGCTTGATCGGCCCGCCGCGCCTGACATACGCGACTGCGGGCGTGCCGGCCGGCACCCGCGCGACCTATCTCAATGCCATCAGCGCATCGCTGCAGGCATGCCTGCCGCTGAAATTCACTGGCGGACTTGGCGGCGCTTTGGCGGGCAGGCCGATCGCGATCCGCTATGTCGACAATCGCGAGCTCGGCAAGTAGCGCAGCTCTATCCCCTCATCCTGAGAGCGCGTTCTTCACGCGCGTCTCGAAGGATGAAGGCCCGGCTGTGGCAGCGGGGCCTCTATGGTTCGAGACGGCGCTTTCGCGCCTCCTCACCATGAGGGGCACGAGTTGCGAGCAGCAGCCAATCGATGATACCTCAGAGGCGGGGGGCTGCTTTAGGGGAGGATGTCATGGGTCTGGTGGTCATGGTCCTGGGGCTGGTGCTGTTTTTTGCCGCCCATATTTTCACGACGAAACGAAAGGCGCGCGCAGAGGCGATCGCGAGGCTGGGCGAGGGGACCTACAAGATCCTCTATTCGCTGGTTTCGCTCGCGGGGCTCGTGCTGATCATCTGGGGCTTTGGCCATTACCGCAGCTCCGGCTGGATCGACGTCTGGTATCCGCCGAAGGCGCTGAAGCACATCACGCTCGCCTTGATGCTGCCCGCCGTCATCCTGGTGGTGGCCTCGTACCTGCGCGGCCGCATCTATGCGACGCTGAAGCATCCGATGCTGGCCGGCATCAAGCTGTGGGCAGCCTCGCATCTGCTCGCCAATGGCGACCTCGGCTCCATCATCCTGTTCGGCTCGTTCCTGGGTTGGGCGGTGTATGATCGCATTACGCTGAAGCATCGCACCGATGCCGGCGGCCCGCCGATCCCGGTGGGCGGCGTCACCAACGATCTGATTGCGATCGCTGTCGGCGTCGTCGCCTACCTGGCGCTGGCGTTTGCTTTCCACCCCGTCGTGATCGGTGTTCCCGTGATCGGCGTCTAGCCGGTCAGCACAAGACGACACCCGGTGTCCATGCGCGGAAGATAACAAGGGCAACAAGCCGAGGCACGCCGATGGACTGGTCGAAATCTCAGATCCCGCCGATGCGGTTCGAGGCGCGCTTTGGCGATCGGGTGGTGCCGGCATTTTGCGATCGGCCGTCGAGCCTGTGGGCAATGATCGCGGAAGCCTGCGCGCGCAATGGCGATGGTGAGGCGCTGATTTGCGGCGACATCCGCCTGAGCTGGCGGCAAGCCGTCGAGCAGTCCGCGCGGATCGCGGCCGGCTTCCGCAAGCTTGGTTTGCAACGCGGCGACCGCGTCGCCATCCTGCTCGGCAACCGCATCGAGTTTCCGCTGCTGCTGTTTGCCGCCGCGCATGAGGGGCTGGTCACGGTGCTGCTCAGCACGCGCCAGCAGAAGCCGGAGATCGCCTATGTGCTCACGGACTGCGGCGCGAAGATCCTGATCCATGAGGCAGCGCTTGCCGAGCGACTGCCCGATGCGCAGGATGTGCCCGATGTGATCCACCGCATCGCCATCGGCGACGATCCGGCCCGGTCGCGCTTCTCCGCTCTCGCCGACAACGCGCCGGCGCCTGCGCCGGCCGAGGTCAATGAGGAGGATACCGCGATGATCCTCTACACCTCGGGCACGACGGGCAAGCCGAAAGGCGCAATGCTGGCCCATTGCAACATCATCCATTCCTCGATGGTGTTCGTGTCCTGCCTGCAATTGACGGCGGCGGATCGCTCGATCGCCGCGGTGCCGCTCGGCCACGTCACCGGCATCGTCGCCAACATCACGACCATGATCCGCTGCGGCGGCGCGCTGATCATCATGCCGGAGTTCAAGGCGGCCGATTATCTCAAGCTCGCCGCGCGCGAGCGCGTCACCTACACCGTGATGGTGCCGGCGATGTACAATCTCTGCCTGCTGCAGCCCGATTTCGATGGCTATGACCTGTTGAGCTGGCGCATCGGCGGCTTTGGCGGCGCGCCGATGCCGGTCGCGACCATCGAGAAGCTCAAGGCGAAGATCCCCGGCCTGAAGCTGATGAACTGCTACGGCGCGACCGAGACGACGTCGCCCTCGACCATCATGCCGGGCGAGCTGACGGAGAGCCATATCGACAGCGTCGGCCTGCCGTGCCCGGGCGCGCGCATTGCCGCGATGGGAACGGATGGGCGCGAGCTGCCGCATTGCGAGATCGGCGAGCTCTGGATCCAGGGCGCCTCCGTGATCAAGGGCTATTGGAACAACCCGAAGGCCACGGCCGAGAGCTTCACTGGGGGCTTCTGGCACTCCGGCGACCTCGGCTCGGTCGACGCGGAGGGGTTTGTCCGCGTGTTCGACCGGCAAAAGGACATGATCAATCGCGGCGGGCTGAAGATCTATTCGGCCGAGGTCGAATCCGTGCTGGCCGGCCATCCCGCCGTGATCGAGAGCGCGATCATCGCCAAGGCCTGCCCGGTCCTGGGCGAGCGCGTCCACGCCGTGGTGGTGACGCGCAGCCCGGTCGCCAGCGAGGCCCTGCGGGCCTGGTGCGCGGAGCGGCTGTCCGACTACAAGGTCCCCGAAACCATGGCGATCACCGCCGAGCCACTGCCGCGGAACGCCAATGGCAAGGTGCTGAAGCGGCAGTTGCGGGAGCTGCTCGGAAGCTGAGCCGGGCAGGCGGCTCCGGGCTATCCCGGGTGGTTAACGCCTTGATTGGCCTCGCTTTGCCTTGCCACCGCCATATCGTTAGGGTACCTCGCCGCCACGTGGGGACGGGATTCCTGTCGCGAACGCTTTGGCGCGCGCACCCGGACGGGCATGGGATTAGCTTAAGTGTCTGAATTATTTGACGAAGTCGACGAGGAAGTACGTCGCGAACAGCTCAAGAAGCTGTGGGACAAGTATTCGATCTACTTCATCGCCCTGATGGTGCTGATCGTGGCCGCCGTCGGCGGCTGGCGCGGCTACCAATATTTCGAGGCCAAGAAGGCCGCCGAGGCCGGCGCAGCCTTCGAGAAGGCCGTCGAGCTGTCCGAGCAGGACAAGCACGCGGACGCCGAGAAGGCCTTCACCGAGCTCGCCGCCAAGGCTCCGTCCGGCTATCGCACCCTGGCGCGGCTGCGCGCTGCGGCCGAGGCCGCCAGTCGCGATCCCAAGGCCGCTGCGAAGATGTATGACGACATTGCCGCCGATCGCAGCGTCGGTGGCGAGTGGCAGGATCTGGCCAAGATCCGGGCCGCCGGCTTGTTGCTCGACAGCGCCAGCTACGCCGACATGCAGCAGCGGCTGGAAGCCTCCGCCGCGCCGAAATCGACCTTCCGCCACAGCGCCCGCGAGATGCTGGCGTTGTCGGCCTGGCGCAACAACGACATGACCGCGGCCCGCAAATGGCTCGACGCGATTGCCGAAGACGGCGAAACACCGCCCGGCCTGCGCTCGCGCGCCGAGGCGTTGCAGGCTCTGCTGCCGCCCGTCGCCAAAAGCTGACGACGGCCCTCTGACGCAAACGAGACACAAGATGCGCCGCACGCCACGTTTGATCGCAGCCACCGTCCTGATCGCCTTCACGGGCCTGTTGGGCGGCTGCTCCAGCGGCGGATTCGATCCGAGCGACATGCTCGACTTCCTCGACACCAAGAAGAAGCTGCCGGGTGACCGCAAGCCGGTGTTCCCCGAGGGCGTGCCGGGCCTCGAGCAGGGCGTGCCGAAGGAGATGTACAAGGGCGCGCAGCAGCAGCCGGACCCGAACGCACCTGCCGTCGCGGCTCTGCCTGCAGAGCCACCGCCGGAGCCGGCCAAGCCTGCGAAGGGGGCCAAGGCGACGAAGTCCAGGCAGCCAGCCGCCACGGCGGCCGCGCCCGCTGCCGGCGAGGTCGATGGCGAGGCCCAGCCGGAGGCTGCACCGGCCACGGCCGCTCAGCCGCCCAAGCATAAGATTGTCCGCAAGCGCACCACCGCGCCGCCGCCAGATCAGCCTGTCCAGCAGGCGCAACCGACCCAGACCACGCAGCAGCAATCGCAGGGCGCTTTCCCGGCGCCACTGCCGAGCGGCAGCTTCTCGCGCTGATATTCTCCATTGCATTGACAGGCGCAGCCCCGGCAGCGCACGAATGACCGATGTCCTTCACGATCGCCATCATCGGCCGGCCCAATGTCGGCAAATCGACGCTGTTCAACCGCCTGGTCGGACAGAAGCTCGCGCTCGTCGATGACCTGCCGGGCGTCACCCGCGACCGCCGCGAGGGTGAGGCCAGGCTCGGCGACCTCCAGTTCATCATCATCGACACCGCCGGCCTCGACGAGGGCGCCAGGGGCTCGCTGACCGCGCGCATGCAGGAGCAGACCGAGACCGCGATCGCGCAGGCCGACGCGCTGTTCTTCGTCATCGATGCCCGCATCGGCCTCACGCCCACCGATCGCGCCTTCGCCGATTTCGCCCGCAAAGCCAACAAGCCGGTGCTGCTGGTCGCCAACAAGAGCGAAGGCAAGCATGGCGATGCCGGTGCGATGGAGGCCTTCGCACTCGGCCTCGGCGATCCCATCCAGATCTCGGCCGAGCATGGCGAGGGCATGGGCGAGCTTTACGATGCGCTCAGCCAGCTGATGCCGGAGCCCGTCGACGAGGACGAGGCCGAGGACGACGCGCCGCTCTCGGAGGAAGAGGCGGCGACGCGCCCGATCCGCGTCGCCATCGTCGGCCGGCCCAATGCCGGCAAGTCGACGCTGATCAACTTTCTGCTCGGCGAGGAGCGCCTGCTGACGAGCCCGGAGGCCGGCACCACGCGGGATTCCATCGCGGTCGAGATCAACTGGAAAGGCCGCGATTTCCGCGTGTTCGACACCGCCGGTCTGCGCCGGCGCTCGCGCATCGAGGAGAAGCTGGAAAAGCTCTCGGTCGCCGACGCGCTGCGCGCGGTGCGCTTTGCTGAAGTCGTCGTGCTGATGATGGACACGCAGAACCGCTTCGAGGAGCAGGATCTGCGCATCGCCGATCTGATCGAGCGTGAGGGCCGGGCGGTCGTGCTCGCCGTCAACAAATGGGACCTGATGGAGACCAAGGGCGGCGGCGCCATCTCGAGCCTGCGCCGCGATGCCGACCATTGGCTGCCACAGCTCAAGGGCGTGCCAATCGTCGCCGTATCGGGCCTGATGGGCGAGGGCATCGACCGCCTGATGCAGGCGATCCAGGATGCCTACGCGATCTGGAACCGGCGCGTGCCGACATCGGCGCTCAATCGCTGGTTCGAGCAGGCGATCCAGGCCAATCCGCCGCCCGCGGTCTCCGGCCGCAGGCTGAAGCTGAACTACATCACCCAGAACAAGGCGCGTCCGCCGAGCTTCGTGCTGTTCTGCTCGCGTGCCGATGCGGTGCCGCAGTCCTACTTGCGCTACCTCACCAATTCCATGCGCGAGACCTTCGATCTGCCGGGCACGCCGGTGCGCATCACCTTGCGCGAGAAGGCCAATCCCTTCGCGCACAAGCGCAAGCGGCCGTCGTGAGCGACGGGGCCGGCGAGGCGATGGCGCAAGGCGCGGCGCCGGTCCGGCGTGGCGCCGTTGCCTTCATCTTCGTCACCATCCTGCTCGACATGCTCGCGCTCGGCGTGATCATGCCGATCCTGCCGAAGCTGATCGAGAGCTTCGTCGATAACGACACCGCGCACGCGGCCCGCATCTTCGGCCTGTTCGGCACCGCCTGGGCGCTGATGCAGTTCGTGTTCTCGCCGCTGCTCGGCGCGCTGTCGGATCGTTTCGGGCGCAGGCCGGTGGTGCTGCTGTCGAATTTCGGGCTGGCGGCCGACTACGTGCTGATGGCGCTGGCGCCGTCGCTGGTGTGGCTATTCATCGGCCGCGTGATCTCAGGCATCACCTCGGCGAGCATCTCGACCGCGTTCGCCTATATCTCGGATATCACGCCGCCGGAACGGCGTGCGGCGATCTTCGGCAGGATTGGTGCGGCCTTCGGCGCCGGCTTCATCCTGGGCCCGGCGCTCGGCGGCTTGCTCGGCGACATCGATCCGCGCCTGCCGTTCTGGGCCTCGGCGGCCTTAAGCTTCGCCAATGCGCTCTATGGGCTCTTCGTCCTGCCGGAATCGCTGTCGCCCGACAAGCGCGCACCGTTCCGCTGGCGAAGTGCCAATCCGATCGGCGCGCTGCACCTGCTGCGATCCAATGCGGTGCTGGCCGCCTTGTCGGTCGTCAATTTCATCGCGCAGGTCGCGCATGTCGTGCTGCCCTCGACCTTCGTGCTCTATGCGACCTATCGCTACGGCTGGGATTCCAAGACCGTGGGACTGACCCTCGCCATGGTCGGCATCTGCGCCATGGTGGTGCAGGGGCTCGGCATCGGCCCGATCGTGCGCGCGCTCGGCGAGTGGAAGGCGCTGCTGCTGGGCTTGTGCTGTGGCGCGATCGGCTTCGTGGTCTTGGGCGCTGCGCCGACCGGTCCGCTATCTTGGCTCGGCATTCCGATTTTGTCGCTATGGGGCATTTCTGGTGCTGCCTCGCAATCGCTGATGACGCGGCTGGTCGCACCCGATCAGCAGGGCCAGTTACAGGGCGCGACCGCAAGCGTGCAGAGCGTGGCGCAGCTCGTCGGCCCGTTCCTGTTCACGCTGACGTTTTCCTATTTCATCGGCGCCAGCGCGCCGCTGCATCTGCCCGGCGCGCCGTTCCTGCTTGCGGCGGTGCTGATGGTGGTGTGCGTGACAATCGCGATGCGGTCGCTCGCTGCAACGAGGACGGTCTCGTAGGGTGGGCGAAGCGACTTGTCCGCCGTAGCTCAAAGAGCGAAGGCGGAAGCGTGCCCACCGCATCTCGATGTCGCGGAGAGATGGTGGGCACGGCGCTTAGGCGCCTTTGCCCACCCTACGGCAGTATCGACTGGCCTACTTCTTCACCAGCGGGCAATCGCTGTCCTTGAGCGGCTTGGCCGCGTCTTCCGGTGCGATGGTGGCGACCAGTTTGTAATAGTCCCACGGTCCCTTCGACTCTTCAGGCTTCTTCACCTCGAACAGATAGGCCGGGATGAGGCGGCGGCCATCGGCGCGCAGTGGGCCCTTGCCGAACAGTGGATCGTCGGTCGGAAGCTCCTTCATCTTGGCGACGACCTTGGCGCCGTCATGCGGATTGCCGCCGAGCGCGTCCATCGCCTTCAGGTAATGCAGGATCTCGGCATAGAGGCCAGCGACCGTCATCGAGGGCATCGAGCCCTTCGGCGAGACCTTCTGGAAGCGCTTCGACCATTCGCGGGTCTGGTCGTTGAGATCCCAATAGAAGGACTCGGTGAAGGTCAGGCCCTGCGCGGTCTTCAGGCCGAGCGAGTGCACGTCGTTGATGAACAGCAGCAGCGCCGCGAGCTTCTGACCGCCGGAGACGATGCCGAATTCGGCGGCCTGCTTGATCGCGTTCGTGGTGTCGCCGCCCGCATTGGCGAGGCCGATGATCTTGGCCTTGGAGGACTGCGCCTGGAGCAGGAACGAGGAGAAGTCGGCCGTGTTGAGCGGGTGCTTGACGCCGCCGAGCACCTTGCCGCCGGTGGCCGTGACCACGGCGCTGGTATCGCGCTCCAGCGCGTGGCCGAAGGCATAGTCCGCGGTCAGGAAGAACCAGCTGTCTCCGCCCGCCTTGGTCAGCGCCTTGCCGGTGCCGTTGGCGAGCATGTAGGTGTCGTAGGTGAAGGAGACGGTGTTGGGCGTGCAGGCCTTGCCGGTGAGATCTGCAGTGGCAGCGCCCGAATTGAGCAGCACCGAGTTCTTTTCCTTGACGAGGTTGCTCACCGCGAGCGCCACGCCTGAGCTCGGAGTATCTGCGATGGCATCGACCTTGTCGGCGTCGATCCATTGCCGGGCGATGTTGACGCCGATGTCGGGTTTGTTCTGGTGGTCACCGGAGAGGACTTCGATGGTCCAGCCCTTGGCCTTCAATCCGGAATCCTCGACCGCCATCTTCACCGCGGCGACCGAGTTCGGGCCGCCGATGTCGGCATAGAGGCTCGACATGTCGTTGAGCACGCCGATCTTGACGGTCTTGTCCTGCGCGTAGGCGGATGTGGCAAAACCGAAAGCGGCACAGGCCAGAAGGGCCGCGGAGCGGCGTGCGAATGTCGTCGTCATGAAAGCTTTCCTCCATTGTCAAATATGCGGACGGCTCTCTTGCGAAGCCTTGTTTCCGGCTGATGGCTCTAGCCTGTCCCACGGCCGGCGGCAATGCGCCTAAAGCCGGATGACGCTGTGTCGTAGCGTCATCTATCGGTTAACTTTTGGGAAAAATGCGTTGAGACGCTATTTGAGAGCGTCCGATGTCAGCTTGAATTTCTGGATGCGCTTTCGATCTTGCGATCCGGGCCACGAACTTGCCGTTTTGCGTGAACGTCAAGATTGCGTTGTCGGTCCGAGTCAATCAAGCCGGCGCGCGGAAGCTCATCAGGCCGCGCGTCTTGTAATCGTAGAACTTGCCGGTCTCGGTCCAATCAGGTGCGCACATCGGCACGATGAATTCGGCGACCTGCTCGGGCGTGTCGAGCGTCGCCGGATCTTCGCCCGGCATCAGGGTGGCGCGCATGCGGGTGCGGATCGGGCCGGGGTTGAACAGGTTGACGCGCAGCTTCGTGTTCGCGGTCTCCTGCGCCCAGGCGCGGGCCAGCGTTTCCAGCGCGGCCTTGGACGCTGCGTAGGGGCTGACATAGGCGGTGGCCTTGTTGGCGGCACCCGAGGTGATGAACACGGCGCGCCCCGCATCGGACTGCTTCAACAGTGGCTCCATGCAGCGGATCAGCTGGAAGTTCGCGGAGACATTCACGGCCATCACGTCGTTGAAGGCCTTCAGCTCGATATGGCCGATCGGCGAGGAGGGCCCGAGCACGCCGGCATTGCCGACCAGGATGTCGAGCTTGCCATAGCGCTCGTGCAGGCCGGCGCCCAGCCGCGCTATGCCGTCGGAATCGGTGAGGTTGAGCGGCACCAGGGTGGCGCTGCCGCCGTCTTTGCGGATCTCGTCGTCGAGCTCTTCCAGCCCGCCCTGCGTGCGCGCCACCGCAACGATATGCGCGCCGGCCTTGGCCAGCGCGCGTGCCGTGGCGAAGCCGATGCCGCGCGAGGCGCCGGTGACGAGAGCGATGCGGTTAGCGAGGGGCTTTGTCATGGAACGTCTTTATCCAGCGTCGTCCCGGCGAAGGCCGGGACCCATACGCCGGGTTTGTTTGGCTTGGGAAGGCGGTTGTTACACCTTCTTCGATCCATTGAAGCCTGTGGTAATGGGTCCTGGCTTTCGCCAGGACGACAGGATCAACTCGCCTCCGCCAGCAGCGACAATTGCCGCGGCTGCGGCTCGGTCTGGGTCTGGTCGGTGAGGTGGGTCGGATAGGCCCCGGTGAAGCAGTGGTCCGAGAATTTCGGATTGGCGGGGTCGCGGCCGGGCTCGCCCATGGCGCGGTACATGCCGTCGATCGACAGGAAGGCGAGCGAGTCGGCGCCGATGATCTCGCGCATCTCCTCCAGCGAATGCGTCGCCGCGAGCAGGCCGCCGCGGTCGGGCAGGTCGATGCCGTAATAATCGGGATAGAGGATCGGGGGCGAAGCGAGACGGAAATGCACTTCGGTCGCGCCCGCATCGCGCATCATGCGCACGATCTTCTTCGAGGTGGTGCCGCGCACCAGCGAGTCGTCGATCAGGATGATGCGCTTGCCTTCGATCGCGGCGCGATTGGCCGAGTGCTTCATGCGCACGCCGGATTCGCGGATCGCCTGCGTCGGCTGGATGAAGGTGCGGCCGACATAGTGGTTGCGGATGATGCCGAGCTCGAACGGCACACCGGAATGCTGGCTGTAGCCGACCGCGGCGGGCACGCCGGAATCCGGCACCGGCACGACGACGTCGACCGGCACGTGGCTCTCGCGCGCGAGCTGCGCGCCGAAGGCCTTGCGGACCTCGTAGACCGAGCGGCCGTGGACGATGGAATCCGGCCGCGAGAAGTAGATGTATTCGAATATGCAGGGGCGCGGCGCCATCGGCGGGAACGGCTTGTGGATATCCTGGCCGTTCTCGTCGAACACGATGACTTCGCCGGGCTCGATGTCGCGCACGAAGCGTGCGCCGATGATGTCGAGGGCGCAGGTCTCGGAGGTCAGGATCGGGCAGCCGTCGAGCTCGCCGAGCACCAGCGGGCGAATGCCGCGCGGATCGCGCGCGCCGACCAGCTTCTTGTTGGTCAGCGAGACCAGCGCATAGGCGCCCTCGATCTCACGCAGCGCATCGACATAGCGCTCGATGAAGCGGCTGCGCTTGGAGCGCGCGACCAGATGCAGGATCACCTCGGTGTCGGTGGTCGACTGCATCATCGCACCGCTCTTGACCAGCTCGCGGCGCAGGGTCAGGCCGTTGGTGAGGTTGCCGTTATGCGCGACCGCGAGGCCACCGGCATTCAGCTCGGCGAACAGTGGCTGCACGTTGCGCAGGATGGTGGCGCCGGTGGTGGAGTAGCGGACATGGCCGACCGCCATGTTGCCGGGCAGGCGGTCGATCACCTCGCCGCGGGAGAAGGTGTCGCCGACGAGGCCGAGGCGGCGTTCTGAGTGAAAGCGGTTACCGTCGTAAGAGACGATGCCGGCGGCTTCCTGGCCGCGGTGCTGAAGGGCGTGGAGACCGAGCGCGGTGATGGCGGCGGCGTCCGGGTGGCCGTAGATGCCGAAGACGCCGCATTCCTCGCGGAGCGTATCCCCCTCCAGGTCGTCCTGGACCTCCAGAGCGGCCGGGCCCAAACCGGCCGTTGGATCGAGATCAAGCTGGGCGTCCTGGTCAGGGTGTCGCATCTCGTCCGCGCCTTTCTCTAGGGCCAATCAACGCGCTGCAGGTTTCTCGATCAGCTTTTTCAGGCTGTCACGAGCGGGTTTACTGTATCCGTCGCCACTGCCCGAAGGCTGCTGCTCGGATTCAGCTTGATCATCATCTGGTTTGTTTTTCTTGAATCTCTTCAAGATGGTGTTCTCGGGGTCGTCGGGCAAGAGGGCCATTAGCCAATCGCCGGTTCCCTGGAGCACCACGCGGGACTTGGCTCCGGTGACCCAGTCCGGACGCTGCTTGTCCGGAACCAGCCAGGTGAAGAACAGGAAGGCGACCACGACGATCAAAAGCCCGCGAGCAAGGCCAAACAGGAAGCCGAGGGTGCGGTCCAGCGCGCCGATGCGCGAGTCCAGGATCATGTCGGAGATCCGCACCGTGATCACGGAGACCACGATCAGGGTACCCACGAACACGCCGGCGACCACGACCACGCTCGCGACCGTATCGTTGTTGAAATAGGTCTTGGCGGTCGGCAGCAGCTTCGAGAAGGAGTACAGCGTCACGATCGCGGCAGCGCCCCAGGCTGCGATCGACAGGATTTCGCGCATGAAGCCGCGGACCATCGCGAGCAGGCCCGAGATCAGCATCACACCGAGCAAGATCAGGTCGAGGAGTGTAACTGGCATCGGCTGGTCTGGTCCGCTCGTACTCTCAAAGGTGCTCAGCGAATCGGTGTTTGGCCGCTGCCCTAAAAGAGGGGCAGACGGCGTTCCCGGCAAGGCCGCAACCACGCAATCCCGTGCTGCTTTTGTGACGGCTGTATAGCGGCGGGGGCCTCCGACGTCACCTCCGGCTAACCATCTCCGCGGCGGAATCTTGCCGGTGTGGCATTTTTCTCTGCCGGCCCGTTCGATTCGCCCCGGCGCGAGCCGCGGGCGGCGATTTCGGCGACCAGTGTCGTCAGGCTGTTGACCGCGTTCAGCGACAGTCCGGCGTCTCCACCGGTCTCGCCGCGGGCCGATTCGGGCAGCACGGCACGCTGGAAGCCGAGTTTTGCCGCTTCCTTC
This sequence comes from Bradyrhizobium genosp. SA-3, assembly GCF_004212635.1. GTDB lineage: Bacteria > Pseudomonadota > Alphaproteobacteria > Rhizobiales > Xanthobacteraceae > Bradyrhizobium. The sequence goes on from NZ_PSRT01000078.1 coordinate 32,160, forward strand.
AGCCGGGCCGGGGTCTGCGCCACCGGGCGGACCACGCCGGAGAGCGAGATCTCGCCGAAATAGACGGCATCGGTCGGTAACTGCGCATTAACCAGGGATGACACCAGCGCCGCCGCAGCGGCGAGATCCGCCGCCGGCTCGTTGATGCGCAGGCCGCCGGCGACGTTGAGATAGACGTCGTGCCCGGACAGCTTGACCCCGCAATGGGCTTCCAGCACCGCCAGCACCATCGACAGCCGGCTCGGGTCCCAGCCGACCACGGCCCGGCGCGGGGTGCCGAGCGAGGTCGGGGCCACCAGCGCCTGCAATTCGACCAGGACAGGCCTTGTGCCCTCGATCCCTGCGAAGACGGCGGTGCCGGGCGTGCCGAGATCGCGCTCGGACAGGAACAGCTCGGAGGGGTTGGTGACCTCGCGCAGGCCGAGGCCTGTCATCTCGAACACGCCGATCTCGTCGGTCGGGCCGAACCGGTTCTTCACGGCGCGCAGGATGCGGAATTGCTGCGAGCCTTCGCCCTCGAACGACATCACGGCATCGACCATGTGCTCGACCACGCGGGGGCCGGCGATCTGGCCGTCCTTGGTGACGTGGCCGACCAGGATGATGGCCGCACCGGTTTTCTTGGCAAAGCGGATCAGCGCCTGCGCCGAGGCGCGGACCTGGGTCACCGTACCGGGCGCGGATTCCACCGTATCGGTCCACATCGTCTGGATCGAATCGATCACGATCAGCCGGGGGACCGCGCCCTCCGACAGCGTCGAGACGATGTCCTCGACCGAGGTCTCGGCGGCGAGCTGCACCGGCGCATCCGACAGGCCGAGCCGCTCGGCGCGCAGGCGCACCTGCGCGACCGCCTCTTCGCCGGAAATGTAGACGACGCGGTGACCGGCGCGCGCCAGCAGGCTGGTGGCTTGTGTGAGCAGCGTCGATTTGCCGATGCCGGGATCGCCGCCGACCAGCAGCACCGAGCCGCGGACGAAACCGCCGCCGGTGACGCGGTCGAGCTCGGTCATTCCTGAGGACAGGCGCGGCGCATCCGGGCTTTTCCCAGCGAGGCTCTCCAGCGCAAAGGTCCGCCCCTTGCGCTTGGAGCGGATCGACACCGGCACGCTGCCGCCGGTGTCCTCCTCGGCGAGCGTGTTCCACTCGCCGCACGATTCGCACTTGCCCTGCCAGCGGTTATAGGCCGCGCCGCAGTTCTGGCAGACGAAGGAGAGGGTGGATTTGGCCATGGGGATAGCGAGTCGTGCTCAAGGAGATTGCGTCGCGTTCCATAGCATGGAGAGCCCGGCCGCGACCATGATCGCGTCCATCAGCAGGCGAAACATCTCCGGCTTCAGGTGCAGCACGAAGCGCTTCGCGATGAAGGCACCCGACATCAGCGAGCCGCCTGCGATCAGGCCCTTGATGAAGACCTCGCCGGTCAGCGCGCCGAAACGCTCGAAGGTCACGGATTTCGCGAAATAGAGCCCGAGCGAGGAGGCCGCTTCAGTGGCGAGGAAGGGACCCTTGCTGAGCCCGTAGAACAGGAACAGCGGCACGCTGAGCGGGCCGGTCGAGACCACAATGCCGGTGAGATAGCCGATGATTGCGCCGCCGATGGCGAGGTGCCAGAGATTGGCCTTGAGGTCGTGCCGCGCCAGCCAATGCCGCACCGGCACCATCGCGATCAGGAAGATGCCGATGGTGAGATCGACGGCATGCGCGGGCAGTGCCAACAGTGTCCGCGCGCCGAGTGCCGCGGCCGGAATGCCCGTCACCGAATAGGCTGCGCAAGCCCGCCAGTCGACCTCGCGCCACCACGCTAGGATGCGCGAAAAATTCGCCATCACGGAGGCCACCGCCATGATCGGCACGGCTTCCTTCGGCCCATAGGCATAGACCAGCACCGGCATCAGCATGATCGACGAGCCGGTGCCGACGATGCCGGAAATGGTGCCGGCGATGAGGCCGACGCTCAGGACGAAGAGAAAGGCCAAGGGCAGCGCTCCGGGAATCGCAGGAGTTTAGCCGGGGCGGGCAGGGAGCGCGATGCCGGCGGCGCTCCAGTATCTTCCCTGACAAAGATTGGAACCCGTCATTAATGCGAGCAAGTTCGACGACGGGACATGTCAGTCACCGTACGGGAGAATTCTTCGATGATGACATTGTGCCGGTGTTTTGCCCGACGAGTCAATTCGAATTTCGGAATTTGCGTAAATCATTGAGCGCACAGGGGGCGGCTACTGTGCATGGGGTTGTTTTTCAATATTTTGTTGAGGCGCCTCACTGCTGACAGCATGTTGGCAGCGGGGGCCGGCTACGACCATCTCCTGACAAAACGGAGAGCGGGTCATGCCGATCGAGGCAAGTTGTCATTGTGGTGAGACGGTGTTCGAGGTGACGGAGGTGCCTTCGAGCGTGAAGCGCTGCACCTGCACGCTATGTGCCAAGCGCGGCGCGCTGTGGGCCTATTACACGCCGGCACAGTTCCGCCTGCTCTCGCCGGCGGAGAACGTCGCGACCTATCTCTGGGGCAGCCGCACCGTCAAACATCATTTCTGCGCGAGCTGCGGCTGCGGCACCTATTCCGAGTCGCCGGACTTGTCGACTGGCAAGCCCGATTTCGACAATCCCAAGGTCGCCGTCAATGCGCGCCTGTTCGACGATTTCGATCTGGAGGCCGTGCCGGTGACCGTGATCGACGGCAGGAATCTGTGGTGAGGGTTGTCAACGCAACACGATCCACGCCGGCGCGTGATCGCTGGCGCCATCCTCGCCGCGGATCGTCTTGTCGACGCCAGCTTTGACCAGCCGCGGGGCGAGGGCAGGGCTGAGCAGGAGATGATCGAGCCGCAGGCCCGCATCGCGCGGCCAGCGGTTTCGCTTGTAGTCCCAGAACGTATAGATGCGCTGTTCGGGATGCAGCTCGCGGATCGCGTCGCACCAGCCTTGTTCGACCAGCGAGGCAAACGCCGCGCGGCTCTTCGGCTGGATCAGTGCATCCTTGTCCCATGATCGGGTCGGATAGATGTCGATCTCCGTGGGCGCGACGTTGTAATCGCCGGCGAGCACCACCGGCAAATCCTGCTTGATGAAGCTCTTGGCGTGGCGCTTGAGCCGCGCGAACCAGTCGAGCTTGTAGTCGAATTTCGGCCCCGGTTGCGGATTGCCGTTCGGCAGGTAAATGCTGGTGACGATGACGCCGCGCACGGCGGCCTCGATGTAGCGTGCTTCGTGATCATCGGCCTTGCCCGGCAAGCAATCGCGGGTGAGCACCGGCTCGGCGTTGCGAGCGAGGAGGGCGACGCCGCTCCAGGTCTTTTGTCCACGCCAGACTGCGCCATAGCCGGCTTTTTCGATGGCCGCCGCCGGAAATTCGCCATCACTTGCCTTCAACTCCTGAAGCGCGACGACATCGGGCTTCGCCACGCGCAGCCATGCCAACAGATTGGGCAGGCGGCGATTGATGTTGTTGATGTTGAATGTCGCAATCTTCATGTAGGGCTAACGCTTCTGCCTTCCGATACCGGAGACACAATGTCCAAGTTGAGCTTTGTTGCCATCGCACTCGTCATCGCGTTCTCCGGAGCCGCATCGGCACAATCGTCCGATCCGCGCGGCGCGTGCAAGGCGGACTATGACAAATTCTGCGCCGGCATCGCGCCGGGCGGCGGCATCGTCGCATGCCTCAACGCCAAGCGCGACCAGCTCACTGCGACCTGCAAGGCGGCGCTGGACAGCAGGAAGAAGAAATAAGTTTCGTGTCCCGGACGCGGCGCAGCACGCAGTGATGCGACGCTGAGCCGGGACCCAGAGGGCGACACCGTACAATGTGGAGAGATGGGCCCCGGCTCTGCAACGCACCGCTGAAGTAGCGCTGCGCTGCGTCCGGGGCACGCGCGTGTCGCTCAACTCGGCAACGGCGGCGGGCTCGCGGGCTGCTCGACCGGCGGCGGCGAGGACAGCTGCTCGGAAGCCTGTGCTGTGGGCGCCGGCCTTGCCAGCAGCTCCGCGACATTGCCGCCTTTGTAGATGCGGGCGTAGCGGTGGCCGAGGCTGGTCAGCACCTCGTAGCCGATCGTGCCGAAATGATGCGCGAGCTCGTCGACCGTGATGCCGTCTCCGAGCAGCGTCACCATGTGGCCGCGCCGCGCGGCGTTCGGCGGCAGGTCGGTGATGTCGATCGCGATCAGGTCCATCGAGATGCGGCCCGCGACCGGGCAGCGTTTTCCGGCCACGATGACTTCGGCGCCGCGGGTGCCGTCATTGGAGCTGGCGGCGCGGAAATAGCCGTCGGCATAGCCGACCGCGATGATCGCGAGCTTGGTCGGCCGCCGTGCGGTCCAGGTGCCGCCATAGCCGACGCTCTCGCCGCGATCGATGGTGCGGATCTGCACGATGCGCGCCTTGAGGTCGACCACCTGCTGCATGGGATTGTCGGCCTCCGGCGTCGGGTTGACGCCGTAGAGCGCAGCCCCCGGGCGCACCATGTCGAACTGGAAGGGCGCGCCCAGGAAGATGCCGGAGGAGTTGGCGAGCGCGGCCGGCACGCCCGAGAACTCGCTGGCGATGCTGCGGAAGGCCGCGAGTTGTCTTGCATTGACGGGGCTGTTGAGCTGCTCGCCCGAGACCAGATGGCTCATCACCAGCGTGATGCCGTGATCGCCGGCATTGATGCGGGGGATGATGGCCTGCGCTTCCGCAAGCGTCAGGCCCAGGCGGTTCATGCCGGTGTCGATGTGAACGGCGGCGCCTCCGGTCCAGCCGCTGCGGCGGCAGAACACGTCCCATTCGGCGAGCTCGTTGAGATCGCCGATCACCGGCCGGCAATTGATCTTCGCATAGTGCTCGCCGGTGTTCTGGAAGTAGCCGCCAAGCGCGTAGATCGTGGGCTCCGGCACGGCCGCGCGCACCTTGCGCGCTTCCTCGATGGTGGCAACGAAGAAGGTCTTGCAGCCGGCCTTGCTTAAGGCACGCGCGACTTCGGGGGCGCCGCAGCCATAGGCGTCGGCCTTGATCACCGCCGCGCATTCGGCCGGCACCGCCGTCTTTTCGAGCTTGCGCCAATTGGCGATGATGGCGTCGAGATCGACGGTGAGCACGCCGCCATAGGCAGCGAGCGCGGCAGCCTGATTGGCCTCCGCGGAGAGAGAACCGGATTGCGAGATCATTTTCGGGTCGGACGCCATTGTCATGACGCCGTTTTACGCAAGAGACCCGAGTGGTTCAACCCGGGGAACACTCTAGTAGTCGCTGCGATCCGGCAACTGGCCGTCATGGGCGAGGTCGCCGAAGCGGGTGACCGAGGCATCGAAGTGCAGCTCGACCGTGCCGGTCGGACCGTGGCGCTGCTTGCCGATGATGACTTCGGCCCGGCCGACCGTGCGTTCCATGTCGGCCTGCCATTTGGCGTGCTCCTCGGTGCCGGGGCGCGGCTCCTTCATCGCGAGGTAATATTCCTCGCGGAACACGAACAGCACGACGTCGGCGTCCTGCTCGATCGAGCCGGATTCGCGCAGGTCCGAGAGCTGCGGCCGTTTGTCGTCACGCGATTCCACCTGACGCGACAGCTGCGATAGCGCGATCACGGGGACGTTGAGCTCCTTCGCCAGCGCCTTCAGGCTGGTCGTGATCTCCGTGATTTCCTGCACGCGGCTGTCGCTGGCGCGCTTGCCCGAGCCTGACAGCAGCTGGATATAGTCGATCACCAGGAGATCGAGCCCCTTCTGGCGCTTCAGCCGGCGCGCGCGCGCCATCAGCTGCGCGATCGACAGACCGCCGGTGGCGTCGACATAGAACGGCAGCGATTGCAGCTCGATCGAGACCTGGCGGATCTTTTCGAAATCGGCTTCCGAGATGCCGCCGCGGCGGATGTGGGAGGAGGGGATGCCGGTGCGCTCGGCCACGATACGCGTGGCGAGCTGGTCGGCCGACATTTCGCAGGAGAAGAACCCGATCACGCCGCCATTGGCGGCCTTCATGGTGCCGTCGGCCTGGAGTTCCGGAACATAGGCTTGTGCGACGTTGTAGGCGATGTTGGTCGCAAGCGAGGTCTTGCCCATGCCGGGACGTCCCGCCACGATGATGAGGTCGGAGTGCTGCAAGCCGCCCATCTTGGTGTCGAGGTCGCGCAGGCCCGTCGAGATGCCCGACAGCTTTCCATCGCGCTGGAATGCCTTCGCCGCGAGATCGACCGCGACCGTCAGTGCCTGCGAGAATTTTTGGAAGCCGCCGTCATAACGGCCGGACTCGGCGAGCTCGTAGAGGCGGCGCTCGGCGTCCTCGATCTGCGCCCGCGGCTGGAAATCGACCGGCGCGTCATAGGCGACGTTGACCATGTCCTCGCCGATGCCGATCAGGTCGCGCCGCAACGACAGGTCATAGATGGTGCGGCCGTAATCCTGGGCATTGATGATGGTGGTCGCTTCGGCCGCGAGCCGCGCCAGATATTGTCCGATGGTCATGCCGCCGACGTCGGTGTCGGCGGGGAGGAACGTCTTCAGCGTGACGGGCGTCGCGATCTTGCCCATCCGGATCAGGCTGCCGGCGGTCTCGAATATGGTCTGATGCAGCGGCTCGAAGAAATGCTTCGCCTCCAGGAAGTCGGAGACGCGGTAGAACGCATCGTTGTTGACCAGGATCGCGCCCAGAAGGCTCTGTTCCGCCTCGATATTATGCGGCGCGCTCCGATAGGCGGGCGTTCCGGCGTCGGGCGCGAGTTTGAGAACGTTCGAATCAGTCAGGGCCATGGTCGGACGTGATTAGCAATTTTCTTGGGCGGATGCGGGGCGCGATAAAGCGCCGCCTCGGCCCAAAGCGGAAGCAAAAGCTGACCGCTATCAACCGCTCAGTGAAAATGGTGGATGATTGGTAGCCGCAGCGCGCCCCGCGCTTGACGGATTTTCGCGGAACCGGGAGCGGCCGCACCCGCGCCACGGAAAAATCCTCAAACCGTGAACCTTATGGATTGGCGCGCAGACCCATCAAGAACGCGCGAATCGACGCACGCTGGGAGCCTTCGACTCGGATTCAGACCAGCAGGAGGTAGACCAGCGCAACCAGGGCCGCCCCGACGCCGGTGACGATCAGGGCGTAATCGGTGCGGAGGTCGTCCTGCACGTCGAATGAGGTTTGCGTCTTTTTGCTCATGGCGACGATCTAAGTCAGGTCCGACCAGACTTATGTGAAGCAGATCACATCTTCCCGGATTCTTTCGGGGTAGAGGCGGAACAGGCCGGCGGGCAGTGGGGTTGTCCCGAATCGCCAGCAGGAAGACGAGGCAAGCGATGCGGCCAGAACGGCAGCAGCAGATGTGGCGAAGCGAAGCAGGCAGCCGGCTCTGGCTAGCGGGACTGATCGCGGCCATGGAGCACGCCGAGCGGCCTGAGGTGCGGCGTCAGCCGGTCGCGCCCGAACTCCTCGTCGAATTGCGAGCGCAACTGGCGTTAAACGCCTCTTTCCGGATCTCCCAGATTTCGACCCGACGTCACTAGGGCTTATTCACCTGCCAGCTTCAGCCTGGGCTTGGCGCCGCCCTCGAGGGCCCGCAGCCGGGCTTCTTCGCGCGCGATGTAGTCGCGCGTGATCGGCACCACGCCCTGGCGACGGGTGAGCTGGATCTGGAAGTTCATCATGGCCTGCTTGCGGAAGGTCATTTCGCAGGCCGCCAGGTAGAACTCCCACATCAAGGCAAAGCGCTCGTCGTACAGCTGCACGGCCTCCTCGCGCCGCGCCATGAAGCGCTCCCGCCAGGCCTTCAGCGTCTCGGCGTAATGCAGGCGCAGGATCTCGATGTCGCAGACCAGCAGGTCCGCCCGCTCGATCGCCGGCAGCACCTCGGACAAAGCGGGGATGTAGCCGCCGGGGAAGATGTATTTGGCGATCCAGGGATTGGTCGAGTCCGGCCCCTGCGAACGGCCGATCGAGTGCAGCAGCATGACGCCGTCCTCGTTCAGGAGCTCGGCGCAGCGCTGGAAGTAGGTGTCGTAGAACCGGGCGCCGACATGCTCGAACATGCCGACCGAGACGATGCGGTCGAATGGACCGTCGATGTCGCGGTAGTCCTGGAGCAGGAATTTGGCCGAGCCCGTCAGGCCCTTTTCGGCGGCGCGCGCATTGGCGATCTGCAATTGTTCGGTCGACAGCGTGATGCCGGTGACGTCGGCGCCCGCGATCTCGGCGAGATAGAGCCCGAGCCCGCCCCAGCCCGAGCCGATGTCGAGCACGCGCTGGCCGTTCCTGACGAGCAGCTTTGCGGCGATGTGCCGCTTTTTGGCGAGCTGCGCATCGTCGAGCGTCGTCTCCGGCGTCTCGAAATAGGCGCAGCTATATTGCTTGTCGGCATCGAGGAAGAGCGAATAGAGCCGGGCGTCGAGATCGTAGTGGTGCGCCACGTTGCTGCGGGCGCGCGAGCGCGGATTGAACTGCTTCAGGTGGCGCGTCAGATAGCGCAGGTGCCACCACGGTTTTGCCCACTGCGGCAATAGGTCGGGTTGATCGAGCAGGATCGCGAGGGCATCAGCTATGGTGCCGCGTTCGACCACGAACTCGCCGTCCATATAGGCCTCGCCAAGCCCGAGCTCGGGATTGATGAGGATCTTGCGCTCCGCGTCCGCGGTCATGAAGCGCACCGCGACCGGTTCGCCAGAGCCGTCGCCGACAGTGAATGTCACCCCGCTTGCGCTGGTCAAGGTCATCGACCCGCGGCGGATGAATTGAGACAGGAATCTACGCAACAAACGGTCCATCGACACCTTCCTCTCGAGCGGACCCGAAGAGATGCGACTAACCCGGCCTTTACATTTGACGCTCAGGGTCCCGCTCGGGTTCCTATGCGTTTGCATCTAAATCTAGGGGAGCAGGTCCGGCTGCGCTATTGCGCTGTGTTCAAAGCCGATATTCGAAAAGCGCTTAATCACATCCTTGCGCGCGGACCTGCTTCCATTCGCGGCTCAATCGGCTAAAAGGTGACCGCCGCCGCGCGGGATGCCGGCTGCACCTCTCGGATTTCAATGGAGATGATGGGAAATGTCGAGCCGAGCGCTCAGCCTCGCGACGGTACTGCTTCTGATCGGCTTCGGCGCGACCGATACCGTTCTTGCGCAGGCAACGAACCTCGAGGCCGGCAAGACTCCGTCCCAGCTCTTCGCGCAAACCTGCAATGCCTGCCACAAGAGCCCGCGCGGGCTTCTGAAATCCGTGGCGCCGGGTTCGCTGCCGGGCTTCCTGCGCCAGCACTACACCACGAGCTCGGACATGGCGGGCATCCTCGCCTCCTACCTCGTCTCCAACGGTGCCACCGACGCCCGCTACCAGGCCAAGGACGGCAAGGACAAGAAAGACGGCGCCAAGGATAAGGAAGCCAATACGGCTCCGGGCCAGTCCGAACATCAGGGCCGCCGCCAGCGCTCGCAGGAGGCCGTCAAGCCGGAGGGCGAGGGGGCCGCGCCGGCGGCCGAGGGCGCGCGCCAG
>NZ_PSRT01000079.1 GCF_004212635.1 Bradyrhizobium genosp. SA-3
TTCGCCGGGACGACGGTTAGTTTGCCGCCCTAACCCGCCGCTATCTCCGCCACGATCCTGCCCATGGTCACCTGCTCGCCCTCGGCGACGTCGATCGCCGCGACGACGCCGTCGATGCCGGCCTTGTGGACGTGCTCCATCTTCATCGCTTCCAGCGTCATCACCGGTTGACCGGCAGTGACGCGGTCGCCCGGCTTGACCAGGACGGCAACGACGCGGCCGTTCAGGGCAGCGCGGACTTTGCCGTCACCGCCATTGCTTGCGGCAGCCTTTGGCGCGGCTAGCGTGAGATCATTCACCGCGAGCGGGATGCCGCGATGCTGGAGGTAGAGCTGGTCGCCATCGCGCAGGAATTTGGCGCTGTCCATCACGCTGTCATGGCGAAAGCGGATCGCATCGGCATCGAGTTGCTCGATCTCAAATCGGTCCTGACGGCCGTCAGCAGCGACGGTGTAGCTGCCATCGCGAGCGCGGGTGACTTCGAGTTCGTGTATTTGGCCGGCGATCTCGATTTTCGTCGGCAGCGGGAAAGTTGCCGCAAGGCTCCGTCCACTTCGCCATGATGGCGCGCGCGGGTTCGTGACGTAGAGCAGCAAGCCCGCGAGTGCGACGCTGAATGCGCTGTCCGCGCGCGGCGCCAACAACTCGTCACGATGCGCCCCGATGAACGCCGTCGTCGCCTCGCCCTTGGCAAAGCCGGAATGACGCAGGCACGAGATCAGGAACGCCTGGTTCGTGGTCACGCCAAAGGCCGTGAGCTGCTCCAGGCCGACGATCAACCGCGCCCTCGCCTCCTCGCGCGTGGCGCCATGGCTGATCACCTTGGCGATCATGGAATCGTAGAACGGCGGGATCTCCGTGCCTGACTGCAGCGCATGCTCGATGCGGATACCGTCCGGCACCTGCCAGCGCGCCATGCGGCCGGACTGCGGCATGAAATCGTGTGCGGCATCTTCCGAGCAGAGTCGCACCTCGATGGCGTGGCCCGAGAACCGGATGTCCTGCTGCTTCACCGGTAGCGGCTCGCCGCGCGCAACGCGTAGCTGCAGCTCGACGAGATCGAGCCCGGTGATCGCCTCGGTCACGGGATGCTCGACCTGGAGCCGCGTGTTCATCTCCATGAAGTAGAAGTCGCCGCTCGCATCGAGCAGGAATTCCAGCGTGCCGGCGCCCTCATAGCGCAGCGCCTTCACGGCGGCGACGGCGACCTCGCCCATTTTCGCGCGCAGCTCCGGCGTGACCGCGGGCGACGGCGCCTCCTCGATCAGCTTCTGGTGCCGCCGCTGCACCGAGCAATCGCGCTCGCCGAGATGGATCGCGTTGCCGTGGCTGTCGCCGAACACCTGGATCTCGATATGACGCGGATTCTGGATGGCCCGTTCGAGGATGACCGTGGGATCGCCGAACGCGGCCTTCGCCTCCGACCTCGCGCTGCGCAGGGCATCGGGGAAAGATGCGGCGTCGGTGACAAGCCGCATGCCACGTCCACCGCCGCCGGCCACCGCTTTGATCATCACGGGGAAGCCGATCTTTTTGGCTTCCGCGAGCATGACCTCGTTGCCCTGCTCAGTGCCTTGATAGCCGGGCGCGACGGGCACGCCGGCCTTCTTCATGATGTCCTTGGCGGCCGCCTTGTTGCCCATCGCCTCGATCGCCTGCGGCGATGGGCCGATGAAGACGAGGCCGGCATCCTTGCAGCCTCTCGCAAACTCCTCGTTCTCGGCGAGAAAGCCGTAGCCGGGGTGAACCGCATCGGCGCCGCTTGCCCTGGCTGCGGCGATGATCGCGGGGATGTTGAGATAGGAGTGCGCCGGCAGCGCTTCGCCGATGCGCACGGCCTGATCCGCCCGCCGCACGTGGAGCGCATCACGATCAGCATCCGAATAGACCGCGACGACACCGAGGCCGAGCCGCCGCGCGCTGTGCATCACACGCAGTGCGATCTCGCCGCGGTTGGCAATCAGGACCTTGAAGAACGTCCGGTGCTGCAATGATCCGTTCCTCATGGGCGGGCCACCGAGAACTGCATGCGCTGGGGCGTCCGTGCGTCGCCCTCGCGGCAGATCGCGAGCACTTCGGACAGCACCGCGCGGGTGTCGCGCGGATCGATCACGCCGTCGTCGAGCACGCGCGCGCTGGTCGAGAACACGTCCATCTGGCCGTCGAACACGCCGATGATCTGCGCCTTCATGGCATCGAGCTTGTCCTTCTCGACCGGTTTGCCGCGGCGCGCCGCGGCGGCCTCCGTCACGATCGCCATGGTTTCCGCCGCCTGCTCGCCGCCCATCACGGCGGTCTTGGCGTTGGGCCAGGAGAAGCAGAAGCGCGGATGGAAGCCGCGGCCGCACATGCCGTAATTGCCGGCGCCGAACGAGGCACCGCAATAGATGGTGATCTGCGGGACCGTCGCCGAGGTCACCGCCTGGATCATCTTCGAGCCGTGCTTGATCATGCCGGCTTCCTCATAGGCCTTGCCGACCATGTAGCCGGTGGTGTTGTTCAGATAGAGCAACGGCGTGCGGGTCTGGCAGCAGGCCTGGATGAAATGCGTCGCCTTGTTGGCACCGGCGGGATCGAGCGGACCGTTATTGGTGATGATGCCGATCGCCTGGCCCTCGATGCGGGCATGGCCGCAGACGGTGGCGGGGCCGTAGTTCGGCGCCATCTCGGTGAAGTCGGAATCGTCGACGATGCGCGCAATCACCTGTTTCATGTCCACCGGGCGCTTGTGGTCCATCGGCATAATGCCGAGCAGTTCGTCCTGGTCGTAGCGCGGCGGCTTGAACTGCGCAGCTACCCTACCCGGCCGCTCCCATTGCAGCGCCGCCATGATCTCGCGCGCGATGCGCAGTGCGTCGCGATCGTCCTCGGCGAGGTAGTCGCCGAGACCGGACACCTGCGTATGCATCTCGGCACCGCCGAGCTCTTCCTCGGTCGCGATCTCACCGGTCGCGGCTTTCAGGAGTGGCGGCCCCGCAAGGAAAGCGCGCGTGCGGCCGCGGACCATGACGATGTAGTCGGAGAGACCAGTCTGATAGGCGCCGCCGGCGGTGGACGAGCCGTGCGTCACGGTGACCACGGGCAATCCCGCAGCCGAGAGCCGCGCGAGATTGCGAAAGATGTTGCCGCCGCGGACAAAATCCTCGACGCGGTAGCGCAACAGATTGGCGCCGGCGCTTTCGACGAGCTGGACGTAAGGCAGCTTGTTCTCCAGTGCCAACTCCTGCACCCGCAGCGTCTTGTCGAGACCGTAGGGTTGCAGTGCACCGGCATCGATACCGGAATCACTGGCGCTGACCATGCAGCGGACGCCCGAAACAAAGCCGATGCCGGCAATGACGCCGCCGCCGGGCACGCTCTTGGCCGGATCCGGCACGTCGAACATGTAGCCGGCGAGCGTCGACAGCTCAATGAAGGGCGCGCCGGGATCAAGCACCAGCGCGACGCGCTCGCGCGGCAGCAACTGGCCGCGCTTGTGGAAGCGGTCCTTTGCGGCCGCGGAGGCCGCGCGCGTGCGCTCTTCCAGTGTGCGCATGCGGTCGATCAGGCCAAGCATGCCATCGCGGTTGGCGTGGTAGGCGGCGCTGCCGGGCGAGATGGTGTTTTCGAGAATGGACATAAATCTATCCTACCCGTCATTGCGAGGAGCGAAGCGACGAAGCAATCCAGTCTGTTTCCGCGGATGCACTCTGGATTGCTTCGCTTCGCTCGCAACGACGGCTGGGGCTACGTTCAGCGATTCGTCCCAAAGATCCTCCGCGCCTCGGCGGGGCTTGCGATCTCGCGGCCGGCGCGGCGGGCGCAGGCGGCGACGGCTTCGATCAGCTGGCCGTTCGACGTCACCTTCTTGCCGTCGGCAAGATAGAAGGTGTCCTCGAGGCCGGTACGCAGGTGACCGCCGAGCTCGGCGCAGCGCTGATGCAGCGGCCAGATCTCTTCGCGGCCGATGGCGGTGACCTGAAAATTCGCTTCGGGCCGCTTCAGCTTGATCAGGATCGGCAGCAGCTCGGGATCAGCCGGCATGCCCGAGGCGACGCCCATCACGAAATTATATTCGAGCGGGCCCTTGTACATGCCGACCTGGTGATACATGCCGACGCAGCGGACGATGCCGACGTCGAAGCATTCGAACTCGGGGATGGTGCCGACCGCGTTCATGACGTCGAGATAGTCCTTCACCTTCTCGACCGCGTTGTCGAACATCATCGGCGGCCAGGCCCAGGTGTTGTCGGCCTTGACCTTCAGATAGTTCAGCGAGCCTGCATTGCAGGCCGCAATCTCCGGCCTCGTCTCACGGATGCAGTCGAGCGCGCCTGAGTAGTTCGGCCCTGAGACGCCCGAGGTGTGGTTGATGATCACGCCCGGACAGGCCTCGCGGATCGCCTGCTGGATCTCCTTGCTGACGCTGACCTCCCAGGACGGCAGATGCCCCTTGTTCGGCGCTTGCTGGCGCAGATGGATGTGCATGATGGACGCGCCGGCATCGAACGCCGCCTTGGCCTCGCGCGCCATCTCTTCGGGCGTCACAGGCACGTTGTGCTGCTTCGGATCGGTGAGCACGCCATTCAGCGCGCAGGTGATGACGGCCTTGTCGCTCATGCCTTGACGCTCATGACTTGGATGTCTCGCACGTTGAGAATTCAACGCTGGCGATCATGTGACGCGGGACATGCGGCTTCTTGCGCGGAGAAGCTAGCTAAGGACGAGCTATCGTAGGGTGGGCAAAGGCGCTTTGCGCCGTGCCCACCACATCTCGGTGCTTGGTGACGATGGTGGGCACGCTTCGCTTTGCCCACCCTACGAGAGCGGCGCTAACCCACCCTACGATGCCTCCGCGAGCCGCACCGTCTCGGTGCTGCGATAGATCGCAAGATCGCGCGAGCCGACGAAGATCGCTCGCGGCTTCAAGCCGTAGAAGCGGCGGATCGAATGGCTGAAGTGGGTGGAATCGGGATAGCCGATGTCCTGCGCGAGATGGGCGAGGTTGAGATCCTGGTTGGCGAAGTGCAGCAAATGCCGCGCGCGCTTCCAGGCGCGGAAGGAGCGGAACGAGATGCCGGTCTCTTCCTTGAACAAATGCAGGAAGCGCGAGGCCGACAATCCCGCCTCGGCCGCACAGGTATCGGCCGTGACCGGCTCGCCGGAGAAGCGCTCGATGCGCGCGACGGCACGCGTGACGCGCGGGTCGAGCACGCGGCGCGGCAGCGCCTCGCCAAAACACATTTCGTCGAACTCGGCGGTGGTGATGTCGCCGTATCGGCGCTGGCGCAGCAGCGCGTAGGCGGCGAGGATCTTGCGGGCATAGACAACACTGTCCGGTCCGGTCAGCCGCTGGGCCAAGGCCTCCAGCACGCCGTCCGGCATGCTCTCGGGTTCGAGTGTCACGCTGATTGCAGTGCGATAGTCGCTGGCGATGGAATGACGCTGGTTCGGCAGGGTGACAAACAGCTCGCCGGTGGCAAGGACATCGTCGATGGTCAGATGCAGATTGCCCTTCACCGCCACATAGACATGGCAGCAGCCGGGGGTCCGTTTGCGGGGGCGGCCGAGCAGGCCGGCATAGAACACCCGCTCCGGCGTGATCAGCATCAGATGGTCGGATTCGCGACCTTTATCTTCCATTGGGATCCTCCTCGCGCGGCTCTCTGGCCGCTGCGGACGGAGGTCACCTTAGCGGAAATTTGGGCGCTGTCACGGTGGGATAGCGCTGTCATGAGGCGCAAAGAGCGGGCGCCACGGGAGGGCAAAGAAAGACCCGGAACCCTTCGTCGTCCCGGCGGAGGCCGGGACCCATACCGCGAGGTCTATCGATGTAGGCGATATCCCGAACGACCAATCTTCGCAAAACATGTTTCTGGGAGTATGGGTCCCGGCCTTCGCCGGGACGACAACTACGCCCGCACCCTGGGCGCGACGTTTTGCTCGATCCCGGCCTTTTGCTCCGCAGCAACTGCGCGCTTGAAGCCATCGCGCTGCTGCAAGCGCGCCCAATAGACTGCGACATTTGGCCCAAAATCCTTGGCCAGCCCAATATTGTCGGCGAGGCGGAGCGCATAACCAATGACAATGTCAACGGCTGTGAAGCGGCCGGCGCACAAGGTTTCGGCATTTGCGGTGGCTGCCTCGACGGCGCGCAACCGTCCCAAGAACCATTTCGCATAGTCGCCGGCGACCTGCGGATTGCGGCGCTCCTCCGGCTCGAGCTGGGTGTATCGGAGCACCAGCGTCTGCGGGAAGGTTAACGTGGCGTCGCTGAAATACATCCAGTTCAGGAACGCGCCATAGTCGGGATCCTCGGGTCCCACCATCAGCGGGGTCGGACCATATTTGATGCCGAGGTAGTGGCAGATGCCAGAGGACTCCGTCATCCGCGTCTCGCCGTCGATCAGGAAGGGGATGGTGCCGAGCGGATTGATGCCGAGATAATCCTTGGCGAACACCCGCGGCGGGAACGGCAGCATCTTCAATTCGTAAGGTAGCCCCATCTCCTCCAGCATCCAGAGCGGACGGAACGAGCGCGCGGCGTCGCAGTGATAGAGCGTGATCATCAAGCACTTCCTTTACTGCCGGGCAGCGTGCCCATCATCTTGCACAGGACCATCAGCATGACTTCGTCGGCGCCGCCGCCGATCGAAGTCAGGCGGCTGTCGCGATAGGCGCGGCTGACCGGCGTTTCGTTGGTAAAGCCCATCCCGCCCCAATATTGCAAGCAGGCGTCGGTGAGCTCGCGGCCAAGCCGGCCGGCCTTCAGCTTGGCCATGGTCGCAAGCCGCGTCACGTCCTCGCCAGCGACCAGCTGTTCCCCCGCCCGATAGATCAGCGCGCGCAACAGCTCGACCTCGGTCTGCATCTCCGCCAGCTTGAAGTGCACGACCTGGTTGTCGAGGATCGACTTCCCGAATGCATTGCGATTGCGAGTGTATTCGATGGTCTGATCGATGATGTATTCATGCGCCTTCAGGCAGGCGGCCGCGCCCCAGAGCCGCTCCTCCTGGAACTGGATCATCTGGTAGGTAAAGCCCTTGCCCTCCTCGCCGATCCGGTTGCGCTTGGGCACGCGGACATTGTCGAAGAAGATCTGCGCGGTGTCTGACGAGCGCATGCCCATCTTGTCGAGTTTTCGCGCGACGGTGACGCCTTTGCTCTTCATGGGCACGCAGATCAGCGACTTGTTGCGGTGAACGGGACCCTCGCCGGTGTTGGCGAGCAGGCAGATCCAGTCCGCCTGGGTGCCGTTGGTGATCCACATCTTGCCGCCATTGATGACGTAATCGTCGCCGTCGGAGCGCGCATTGGTCTTGATCGAGGCGACGTCAGAGCCTGCGCCGGGTTCGGAGACGCCGATGCAGGCGACATAGTCGCCGGCGATCGACGGCGCCAGAAACTCGTGCCGCACCTCGTCCGAGCCGAATCGCGCCAGCGCCGGCGTCGCCATGTCGGTCTGCACGCCGATCGCCATCGGCACGCCGCCGCAGGTGATGGCGCCGAGCTCCTCCGCCATCATCAGCGCGTAGGAGTAATCGAGGCCCGAGCCGCCGAACTCCACGGGCTTGTTCAGGCCGAGGAAGCCGAGGTTGCCCATCTTCTTGAACAGCTCATGCGCCGGGAAGATGTCGGCCTTCTCCCATTCATCGACGTGAGGGTTGATCTCATTGGCGATGAATTTCTGTAAGGATCGGCGGATGTCGTCGTGGTCGGCTGTAAACAGCATCTCTTTCCCTTCGTCATTCCGGGGCATCGCGAAGCGATGAGCCCGGAATCCATTCCTCTCTGGTATTAGCTGCCCGATGGATTCTCAGGTGCGCAATTGCGCACCATAGCTCGCTCCGCTGCGCTTTGCGCCCCGGAATGGCAGCGTCAATCACAACCCCATCTGCCGGCTGGCCAAATCCTTCATGATCTCCTCGGTGCCGCCACCGATGGCGTTGACCTTGACCTCGCGGTAGATGCGCTCGGCCTTGATGCCGCGCATGAAGCCGGCGCCGCCGAAGATCTGCACGGCTTCCGAGGCGCAGAATGCCATGGTCTGCGTCGCCTGGTTCTTCATCATGCAGATTTCGGCGACCGGGCTTTCGCCCTGCTCGAGCCGCCAGGCCAGCATCTCCAGCATCGCTTGCGAAGCCGCGACCTTCTGCGCCATGTCGACGATCTTGTGGCGGATCACCTGATGCTGGGCCAGCGGTTTGCCAAAAGTCTTGCGCTCCCTGGCGTAGGCGATCGCCTCATCGAGACAGACGCGGGCGAAGGCGGTGCAGCTCGCGGCCATGCCCATGCGCTCGCTGTTGAAGTTCTGCATGATGATCTTGAAGCCCTGACCTTCCTCGCCGATCAGATTCTCGGCGGGCACGCGGCACGCGTCGAAATGCAAGGTTGCGGTATCTGAGGCCCACCAGCCCATCTTCTTCAGCTTCGTGCGCGACAGGCCGGGCGTGTTGCCTTCGATCAGGAGCAGGCTGACGCCGCCGGCGCCCTCACCGCCGGTACGCACTGCAACGGTCAGATAATCGGCACGCATCCCTGAGGTGATGAAGGTCTTCTCGCCGCTCACGACGTAGTGATCGCCGTCGCGCCGCGCTCGGGTGCGCAGGTTCGCGACATCGGAGCCGCCGCCCGGCTCGGTGATCGCGAGTGCGGAGATCTTCTCGCCTGATAGCACCTGCGGCAGCACGCGCGCCCTCACCTCGGGGCGGGCCGCCCGGGCGATCGGCGGCGAGCCGATGGTGTGGCTCATCAGGCTGGCACTGACACCGCCGGCGCCGGCCTGCGCGAGCTCCTGGCTCGCCACGATCTTCATGAACTGGTCGGCGGCGATGCCGCCATATTCCTCGGGGAATCCCAGCCCCAACAGCCCGATCTCGGCCGCCTTGCGATAGAGCGCGCGCGGGAATTCACCGGCCTCGTCCCACTCATGAGCGAAGGGCGTGATCTCCTTCTCGACGAAGCGGCGCATCATGTCGCGGAAGGCATCGTGCTCGGCGGTATAGAACGGGCTCTTCATGGCACTCTCGCCTCGTACGGATTCGTCTCGGCCACCATGGACGGAACTTTGTTGGTTTCACTTGCGCCAAGTGGCTGGCCGGACGGGCCACTCCGCGCGAAACCGCAGCGCCAGCAACTGAACGCAAGACGATTTTCGCTCCTCGCAGGCCAACTCCGGATCAAAAAGATGGTGCACAAACTCCGGCTGGTCCACCAAGGCCACGCCGGCCTGGTGCATGGCAATAAGTAATACAGCGGCGCAAGACCGCCGAGGGAGGGATTTTTGGCCGTTCGTTACTACGACTGGATCGCTCATCATGGCCGGCGCACGCCTGGCAAGGTTGCGGTCATCGACCTCGCCAGCGAGCGCCGCTTCACCTATTCGCAGCTCGATGCCCGCGTCTCGCGCCTCGCCTCATTCCTGCACCACACGCTCAACATCTCGCGCGGCGACCGAGTCGCGGTGCTGGCGCTGAACACGACCGATACGCTGGAGGTGCAGTTCGCCTGCGGCCGCCTCGGCGCCATCTTCGTGCCGCTGAACACCCGCCTCACCGTTCCCGAGCTGCAGTTCATCACCGGCGACTGCGCGCCGAAGGTGATGATCCACGATGCCGACTTGGCCGAGACGGCGCTGAGCGTGGCACAGCTTTGCGGTGTCGCGACCAGCCTGCTGCTCGGTCCCGGCGAATCCTATGAGGCCGGCATCGCGGCCGCAAAGCCGCTCGAGCGCGCCGAAGAAGTCACGCTCGATGACGTCTCGACCATCATGTACACGTCGGGCACGACGGGACATCCCAAGGGCGCGACCATTACCCATGGCATGACGTTCTGGAATTGCGTTAATCTCGGCGGCCCCGCCTGCATCGGGCCAGCCTCGGTGCTGCTCACCGTGCTGCCGCTGTTCCATACCGGTGGTCTCAATTGCTACACCAATCCGGTGCTGCATGCCGGCGGCACCGTGATGATCATGCGCGCCTTCGATCCCGGCACCGCGCTCGGCCTGATCAACGACCCCGCGCAGGGCCTCAACGTCTTCTTCGGCGTGCCGGCGATCTACCAGTTCATGGCGCAGCATCCGGCCTTCGCAACCACCGATCTCAGCCGGCTGATCGTCGGCGGTGTCGGCGGCGCGCCGATGCCGGTGCCGCTACTCAAAGTCTGGGAAGCGCGCGGCGTCGCGCTCCAGCAGGGCTATGGCATGACCGAGACCTCGCCGGCCGTGCTGGTGCTCGACCGCGAGGATGCGGCGCGCAAAGCCGGCTCCGCCGGCAAGCCGGTGCTGCACACCGAAGTCCGCATCGTGCGGCCCGACGGCAGCGATGCCGATGTCGGGGAGCTCGGCGAACTCTGGGTGAAGGGGCCGAACATCACGCCGGGCTACTGGAACAGGGCCGAGGCAAACAAGACCTCCTTTACCGACGGCTGGCTGCATACGGGCGATGCCACGCGCGTCGACGAAGAAGGTTTCTACTACATCGTCGACCGCTGGAAGGACATGTACATTTCCGGCGGCGAGAACGTCTATCCGGCCGAGGTCGAGAACGTCCTGCATCAGCTCGACGCCATCGCGGAAGCCGCCGTGATCGGCATTCCCGATCCGCAATGGGGCGAGGTGGGCCTGGCCATCGTCGCGGTCAAGCCGGGCCAGAAGCTGACCGAGGCCGATGTGTTCGCGCATTGTGCGGCCAACCTCGCGCGCTTCAAATGCCCGCGCCAGATCCGCTTCGTCGATGCGCTGCCGCGCAACGCCACCGGCAAGATCCACAAGCCGACCTTGCGCAAGGAGTTCTCGGTGGCTTCCGAAGTCGACAACAAAGTCGCCAGTGCCTGACCGAAGCGCCCTCGCGGGCGCTTTTTCTTTTCGAAGTGCCTGCTCCAATCCACAAGAAACCCCAAGGAAATTGCCATGAACAACAAGAAACTCGCCCTGCTCGCCGCGGCAACGGCGCTGACATTGCTCTCTGCACAAGGCGCCTACGCGCAAAAGAAATACGATACCGGCGCCAGCGACACCGAGATCAAGATCGGCAATGTCGAGGCCTATTCCGGTCCGGCTTCCGCCTACGGGATCATCGGCAAGACCGAGGAAGCCTATTTCAAGATGATCAACGACCAGGGCGGCATCAACGGCCGCAAGATCAACTGGATCTCCTATGACGACGGCTATTCGCCGCCCAAGACCGTGGAGCAGGTCCGCAAGCTGATCGAGAGCGATGAGGTGTTCCTGGTCTTCAACGCGCTGGGCACCCCGACCCAGACCGCTGTGCAGAAATATCACAACGCCAAGAAGGTGCCGCAGCTCTTCCTCGCCACCGGCGCCAGCAAATGGAACGACCCGAAGGGTTTTCCCTGGACCATGGGCTTCCAGCCGAGCTACCGGGTCGAGGCGCGGATCTTCGCCAAGTACATCTTGCAGGCGAAGCCCGATGCCAAAGTCGCGATCTTCTATGCCAATGACGATTTCGGCAAAGACTACGTCGCCGGCATCAAGGAGATCTTCGGCGAGAAAGCCTCTTCGCTGATCGTGGCGGAAGAGAGCTACGAGACCACCGAGCCGTCGATCGATTCCCACATCGTCAAGCTGAAGGGCACCGGCGCCAATGTCCTCGTCAACATCTCGACGCCGAAATTCGCGGCGCAGGCGATCAAGAAGATCGCCGAGCTCGAATGGAAGCCGATGCATGTGATGACCGACGTGTCGATCTCGATCGGTGCGGTGATGAAGCCCGCCGGCCTCGATGCTTCGGAAGGCGTGCTGTCGGCGACCTATTTGAAGGACGCGTCCGACCCGCAATGGAAGGACGACGAGGGCATGAAGAAGTTCATGGCCTTCATCGACAAGTACATGCCCGGCGCCAACGTCTCCGATACCAATCTCGTCTACGGCTACGCCGCCGCGCAGACCCTGGTCCAGGCGCTGAAGCAGTGCGGGGACGAGCTGACCCGGGAGAACGTGATGAAGCAGGCTGCCAGCCTGAAGGGCTTTGCGCCGGATACGCTGATCCCCGGCATCAAGATCAACACCGGCGCCAACGATTTCGCGCCGATCGAGCAGCTCAAGATGATCCGGTTCAAGGCCGGTCAGTGGGAACTGTTCGGCGATATCATCAGCGCCGAAACGGGCGGCTAGCCCGCATCAGCTCAACCTGCCCAAGCAAGATAGCGGCCCGAAGAGGCCGCTATCTTTTTGCGTGGATGAGATCAACGCGCGGCTATCCCGGCAGGAAGAGCGCAAAGGGCTCCTCCACCGTTCGGCGCAGATGCTTTCGATACAAGGCATGGCTGGCGTCATCGGGCCCGATCCTTCCCAGAGACGGCCTCGAGACGTTTTTGAGCGGCACGTAGGCGATTGGCGCCGCGATCGGCGTGAGCTGCGAGCCAGGGCCGGCGCGGAGCGTCGAGATGATGCCGTACATCTCACCGGCGACGGTCGGCCGCGACACCGTGATCACGCGATGCTGGCCGTGCTTGATGATGACGAGGTAGATGAAGCCGGATTGGTGGGGAACGGCGACCTCGCCGGTATGTTCATAGGCGGCATCGGTCCGATCGCCCTCACGAAAGACCAGCGAAGAGACTTTCGGCTCCCAGACGATCTCGGTGCGATAGGCGAAGATCGCGTCTTTGTCGCCGAACGACGGCCGCAGGGTAATGTAGACGTCCTCGAGCCAGGTCACCGCACGATGCGCATAGGAGCCTAGGCTGTCGGGCGCGACATCGTTTGCGGCCGGCGGCGTCACCACGACGGCACTTTTGCGCAAGGAGACACCTAGCGCCTGCTCCAGCCGGACCGTCGTCGCCAGCGTGAACGGCCGCCGGCCGCCGAGCACCTTCTCCAGCGTCGACAGGCTGAGCTTGGCCTGCTCGGCCAGCGCCTGGCGGGAGATCCGGCGTCTGGCGAGCTCCTCGCGAATGGTCTCGGCAATCTCGCGGCTCTGCTCGTCCGAAAGCTGCTTGTCGGTGAGTTTATCCTGTGTCTGCATCGTGGCCCCTGCTCGAGGACGGCCATTCTAGCAGGGCGGACAAACCAGCACAAAACCGCACATGGCCATCCCGGCGGCGGTGAGCCCGGGCCGGTCGCGGCGGAACATTGCCGATCATTCTGCTCGCGAAATCAGGCCCTCCCGGCGGATGCTGAGAGCCAGCAAACGTCCTTCGGGAGCAGGCCAAATGGACACCTACGGCACAGCCGACCACGACGATCACCCCATGTTGAACCGGCTGATCAAGCTCGGATTGTTTCTTCTCGCGCAGGGCATCGCGGTGATGCTGATGGCCTTCGTGGCCCTGCTCGTCAGCTTCGGGACGAGTTGGTCGGCAACGACGGAGCAAGCAAGCCTGCTCCAGCCCGGCGATGCCCGCTCCGGCACTCTGCTCCTGAAGCAGGACGGCGCGTACACCGAAGCAATCCGCCTCGGCATCGACATCGACGTCACGGTGTCCGGTCCGACGCTGCGCGGACGGGTCACCCAGGTCTTCCGCAACCCGACCAAGGACTGGGTCGAGGCAACCTATGTTTATCCGTTAGCGACCGACGGCGCCGTGGATACGCTGAAGATGGTGGTCGGCGAGCGTGTCATCGTCGGCGACATCAAGGAGCGGCAGAAAGCTCGCGTGATCTACGAAGAGGCGCGCCGCGGCGGTCAGAAGGCCGCGCTCACCGAGCAGGAACGACCGAACATCTTCACCAACTCGGTTGCCAATATCGGTCCCGGCGAAACCGTGCTGGTGCAGATCGAGTATCAGGAGCCGGTGCATCAATCCGGCAACGAATATTCGCTGCGCCTGCCGTTGGTGGTCGGACCGCGCTACAATCCGGCGCCGATCGTGCAGAGCGTCGACTTCCGCAACGACGGCTCGGGCTGGGGCGCGATCCATTCGGACCCGGTTGCGGACCGTGACCGTATCTCGCCTCCCGTGCTGGATCCTGCCAAAAATGCGCCGGTCAATCCGACCAGCATCACGGTGCGCCTGAAGGCCGGCTTTGCGCTCGGCGAGGTCAAGAGCCACCACCACAACGTCAAGGTCGAGAGTCCGGACGACGCGACGCGCGTCGTCACGCTCACCGAGGGTGCCGTACCGGCCGATCGCGATTTCGAGCTGACCTGGAAGCCGGCCGCAGCGAAGGCGCCATCGGTCGGCCTGTTCCGAGAGCATGTCGGCGATTCCGATTACCTGCTCGCCTTCGTCACCCCGCCCAGCGCCGAACAGGCGATGCAGAAGCCGCTGCCGCGCGAGGTCGTGTTCGTGATCGACAATTCGGGATCGATGGGCGGCACGTCGATCGTCCAGGCCAAGGCGAGCCTGACTTATGCGCTTTCTCGTCTCCAGCCGTCCGACCGTTTCAACGTGATCCGCTTCGACGACACCATGGACGTGCTGTTTCCGGCTTCCATACCGGCGGATGCCGCGCATGTCGGTGAAGCCACCTCCTTCGTCAGCGCCCTGCAGGCGCGCGGCGGCACCGAGATGGTTCCGGCGATGCGCGCGGCGCTGACCGACAAGCTCGCCGACACCAGCATGGTTCGCCAGGTCATATTCCTGACCGACGGCGCGATCGGCAATGAGCAACAATTGTTCGAAACCATCACGGCGATGCGCGGGCGCTCGCGCGTGTTCATGGTCGGCATCGGGTCCGCGCCCAACACCTATCTGATGACCCGCGCTTCCGAACTCGGCCGCGGCGCCTTCACCCATATCGGCTCCGTCGAGCAGGTGGAGGAGCGCATGCGCGGCCTGTTCGCCAAGCTGGAAAATCCGGCCGTGACCGGCCTCAGTGCAAAATTCTCGGAGGCCAAGGCGGACGTCACCCCGGCGATCATTCCCGACGTCTATCGCGACGAGCCCTTGGTGCTGGCGGCAAAACTCGACAAGCTCGCGGGCTCGCTCGAGATCAAGGGCCGCGTCGGCGATCGCCCGTGGTCAGTGACGCTGCCGCTGCAGAATGCCGCCGAAGGCAAGGGCCTGTCAAAACTCTGGGCCAGGCGCAAGATCGGCGATGCTGAAGTTGCGCGCACCCTGCGCGAGATGACGCCAGAAGAATCAGACAAGGCGATCCTGGCGCTGGCGCTCGACCATCAGATCGTCACGCGGCTGACCAGCCTGGTCGCGGTCGACAAGACGCCGAGCCGCCCCGAAGGCGAGCCGCTCAAGCTCAGCGAATTGCCGATCAACCTGCCGGCCGGCTGGGATTTCGAGAAAGTCTTTGGCGAACGACAGCAATTGCCGAAACAGTTGCACGAACGCCATGCAGATGCGCGCAATCAGCCGGCGGCGAGGCGGCCGACGCCTGCTGCGCCCGACACGATCCGTCTGCCCAAGACCGCAAGCTCGGCCGAGCTGAAGATGATCGCAGGTCTGATCCTGATCGTGCTCGCCCTGATCCTGTTCGTGTTCAACCGGCGTCAGCCCTTGCTCACTGACGCCGCTTGAGAGAGGAGCCCCCCGAACTCCTCTGCTTCAGCGCGCGCGGTCGCCCGTCCCGTATCCAACGGCCGCGCGCGCTTTTTTTCTGTCATTGCGAGCGCAGCGAAGCAATCCAGACTGCGTCCGCCGCAACACACTGGATTGCTTCGCTGCGCTCGCGACGATTGTGGACAAAATGCCCCGCCTCATATCTCCCGTGGTTTTGGCGCTGATCGGCGCCATCCTGTTCGGCGATGGCGCCTACATTCATGCCAAGGCCTGGCTCGCGCAGGTGCTGTTGGAGCGTGCATTCGACCGAAGCGTCGCGACGGGAGAGCTGGTCAAGCCATGGTCATGGGCCGACACCTGGCCGGTTGCGCGGATCGAAGTGAAGCGGATCGGCGCCAGCGCGATCGTGCTGGAGGGCTCGAGCGGTCAGGCGCTCGCTTTCGGACCCGGCCATGTCGAGCGGACGGCCGATGCCGGCGAACGCGGCGTTGCCGTCTATGCCGCCCATCGCGACACGCATTTCCGCTTCTTACGGAATGTTGCCATCGGAGACGTCATTGAGATCACCCGTCGCGACGGCAGGCATTTTCGCTATCGCGCGGACTCTTCGGCCGTTGTCGGTTTCGACGCATCGGGCATCGATCCCGCGACACAGGATTTCGAGCTCGTGCTCGCGACCTGCTGGCCGTTCGACGCCGTTACGTCCGGCCCCGAGCGTTATGTCCTGCATGGCGTCCTGATTGGAGCTGATGAATGACGGCGATGCATCGCTCATTCCATCACGCGGCATACCATGTGGTTGCTACTGCGAAGAACTCGCCATAGAACAGAGTGACGCGCCACCAAGAAGAACAACAGGTGAGGTCACGCCATGGAAGCTCGCGTATCTGCTGCATCCCTCTCTCCGCGCCCATGGTCTCCGTCACATGACGCCAGCGACGTGGTCAAGGGCATCCATGCCATGCTGCACCCGCGCAACATCGTGCTGGTGGGCGCGACCGACAAGCCCGGCAATTATGCCGAGCGCATCTGGAACAATCTGATCAAGTACGGCTACGAGGGCGGACTCTATCCCGTCAACGCCAGGCGCGACACCATCTGGGGCGTCCCCTGCTACAAGGACTTTGCCAGCCTCCCCGAAAGGCCCGATCACGTCCTGGTGCTGGTGCCGGCACGCTCTGCGGTGCAGGTGATCCGCGATGCCGCTGCGGCCGGCGCACGTTCGGCCACCATCGTCACCTCGGGCTTCAGCGAATTGCAGGATGAGGAGAGCCAGAAGCTCGCCGCCGAATTGCAGGCCGCCGTGCGCGAGACCGGGCTTGCGGTCACGGGGCCGAACTGTCTCGGCAATCTGAGCGCCGGCGAAAAACTCTTCACCAACATCGACGACCGTGTCGTCACCATGGAGCAGGGGGCGGTGGCGATTGCCGGACAATCCGGCGCCATCGTGATGGCAATCCGCCAGGCGCTGGAAGATCGGGGCGTCGGCGTCGGCTACATGGTGACGACCGGCAACGAGACCGGGCTGGAGACGCCGGATCTGATGCGCTATTTCGCCGAGGACCCGAGCATCAAGGTGATCGTCGTCTATCTCGAAGGCGTGCGCAACACCAAAGCCTTCCGCGAAGCCTGCAAGGCGGCGCGCGCCGCGAGCAAGCCCGTGATCGCGCTCAAGCTCGGCTCGTCCGAGGGCGGCCGCGCTGCGGCGATGGCGCATACCGGCGCGCTCGCCGGATCGATCGAGACGTTCGACGCCGTTGCAACGCGCGAAGGCGTCATTCGGGTCGGTGGGCTTGACGAACTGATCGAGAGCACCGAGTGCTTCGTCCACGCCGTGGCACCCAGAGGCGACCGGCTCGCCGCAGTTACGCTCTCCGGCGGCAAACGCGGCATGCTGATCGACGCTTTCTATGCCGCGGGCCTGAACTTCGCACCGCTGAGCCCGCATGTCAGCTCGGAGCTGGCAAAGATGCTCGGCCCCGGATCGATCGTCGGCAATCCGCTCGACGCAGGCTTTGCCGCCGTGGTGGATCCCTCGGTCTATATGAAGTCGATCAAGCTGATGATCGACGATCCCGATATCGACGTCGTCATCATCGATGCCGAGCTGCCGAAGGCGCCGCATGAGCTGCGCGAGCGCAATTTGCGCATCGTCAACGAGATGGCGAGCAGGGCCGCAAAGCCCGTGATCTATATCAGCGCGATGTCGATCGGCTTCACCGAATTCACCAAGGCCCTGCGCAAGTCGCTGCCGCATCTGGCAGTCATGCAGGGCATGGACCGCGCGGTGACCGCGATCAAGTCGCTGCTCGACTATGCGAAGCTGCGCAAGGAAGTGCCGGACATCGCCTCACGCTCGAAGCCGGCCGCACGTGCCGTGCTGGAGAAGACGCTGAAGTCGGCGAACGGCGCGGCGCTCGACGAGGTTGCCTCCAAGAAGCTCCTGAAGGCATATGGCATCCCGATCTCGAAGGAGGCAATCGCGCAGACGGCGGCGGAAGCCGCGAAGATCGCCAAGCAGATCGGTTTCCCGGTTGTCGCGAAAGTCGTCAGCGCCGAGATCCTGCACAAATCCGACATCGGCGGCGTGGTGCTGAACCTCACCAGTGCCGCCGAGGTGAAGAAGGCGTTCGCCGACATCACCGCGCGGGTGGCGAAGCTGAAGGGCAAGCCGAGGCTCGACGGCATCCTGATCGCGCAACAGGTCAAGGCCGAGCTCGAGCTCGTGGTCGGCGCCTCGCTCGATGCCGAGATGGGACCGGTCGTGCTGTTCGGCACCGGCGGCATCGATATCGAGCTGATGAAGGACGTCGCGCTCGCCGGCGCGCCGCTTGATGAGGCCGAGGCGCGGCTGCTGATCGGCCGCACCAAGGCCGGGATCAAGATGCGTGGCTATCGCGGCAAGCCGGCACTGCACGAGACCTCCGCGTTGAAGGCGCTCGTCGGCCTCTCCAGCCTGATCGCAGATGCCGGCGACCGGATCGCCTCGATCGACATCAACCCGTTTCTGATCAACACCAAGACAGGCGTGGCCGTCGATGCCCTCATTGTCCTGAATAACGCTGCGGCAAAGCGCGCGGCCGGGCACTGACGGTCCGTAGGACGGATTGGCGCAGCGTGATCAGCCATTGTTCGCGATAGACGCGCAAAGCAGTGGCGGGTTACGCTTCGCTAACCCGCCCTACCTAACATGCGACCGAAGCCATCCCGGCTTCTTCCAACTTCCCCGCTTTGGCCGTAAAATCGCCCTGCATGGCACGCGCGAGCAATCTTGTGATCGGAACGGCGACGCTGGCGGTGATCGCCGTGGCGTTCGGCGGCCTGCTCGGCGTGCAGAAATGGCGCACCATCCAAAGCCGCAGCCAGTTGCGCGTGGTGTTCGAGGGCGGCTCCGCCAGCGGACTGCGTCGCGGCGGGCCGGTCAATTTCGACGGTGTGCCTGCGGGCCAGATCCTGTCGATCAAGCTGGACAGTCCCCGCAGGATCGTGGCGCTCGTGATGCTCGACAACACCGTACCGATCCGCAAGGACACCGTCGCTGGCATCGAGTTCCAGGGTCTGACTGGCGTTGCCGCGATCTCGCTGATCGGGGGCGCCCCCTCCGCGCCGCCGGTGCCGCTGGACTCGGACGGCATTCCCATACTGACCGCCGATCTCAGCGACGCCGAGTCCATCGTGGAGACTCTGCACAGTGTCGACCGTACGATCGTGAGCAACGCCCCTGCGATCAAGGAGGGCCTGCGCACATTCGAGAACCATACTGCCGATCTCAGGAGCAAGGGCGGCGAAATCGACTCGGTCATGGCCAAGGTCGACAGCGCCTTCGCGGGCTTCGACAAGGCGGTCACGAAGATCGAGGGTGTGGTGCCCGGCTTCGTCAATGGCAAGGCCGACGAGCTGTTCGAGAAGATACAGGGGCTGCACGAGCTCGCCGACACCATGAAGAAGAAATCGGCGGGGTACCTCGAGGACATCCGCCGCTCGCTGCTCGATATCAGCGAGACCGCCAACAAGATGGCGGGAACGCCCGTGGCGCCGCGACCGCCGCGCAGACCAGAGCAGCAGCGGTGATGCTTACCCTCCCCTGGAGGGGGAGGACTAGCGCATATGATCTCTTGGAGCAGCCTGAGCAAGCGCCTCGTCCTTCGAGACGACCGCTCCGCGGTCTCCTCCGGATGAGGCTAATTAGTATCGGACCCGTTGAAACCTGCTGCCGCACACTCCGCCCTCATCCTGAGGAGCCCGGCAAAGCCGGCGTCTCGAAGGATGGGCCGCAGGGAATCCTCTGCCCATATGCGATAGCCCTCCCCCGGAGGGTGGCAGAACCTACCACGCGTAACGGACGATGCCCTTGCCGGCGTAGGAGCGGGTGACGTTCGAGAACTCGCCCTCGAAGGTCGCCGACGCGGACCAACCGTTCATCCAGTTCATCTGTACCGACGCCGTGGTCAGCGCGGAATCGCGCGCCTGTGCGGCGCCGTTCACGACAAACGCGGTTCCCGGCAGCGTCTGGAACATCGCGCCGATGGTGCGATCCGGATTGTAATCATGCGCCCAGGCGACGCGGCCGCGCAGGGTCATCAAACCGCCGGCTGCGGCAAACGATTTGTCCGCGCGCAGGCCGAGCTCGGTGCGGGTGCTGGTCACGTCCTTGGTGGCATAGTTGAGAGCGAAGACGTTGCTGCCGACCACAGCGAACTCTGAATAGCTCGGAAGGCTGAACATGGTGGCCTGGAGCGCAGCATAAGGCGTGAGGCCGATCCATGACATCGCGTGGCGATAGCCACCCTCGATGCGGCCCGAAAACGCGTTGGCATTGAACTGGGCGCGCAACTGGTCGACCCCGGCGGCGGTGACGACGCGATTGGTGGTGACATCCTGCCAGCCATAGGCCAGCGCAGCCGTGATATAGGCCGGTCCGGAGGTGTGACGAACAAAAGCACCGGCCTGGAACAGATCGGAGCGGCCCCAGCCGAGGCCGTTGACGCCGAAGCTGGTGCCGCCGCCGGCAAGCGCGAATCCGGCGACGGTCGACGGCGAGAAACGGTAGTCGAGACCGACGGCCGTGCCGTAGACGCTGCTAGTGGTGTTGTTCGAGCCGAGGCCGGCGTTGCCATCGGTGGTCTGCGAGCCGCCGTAGCCGGCCGCCCACACGTCCCAGCGCTGCTCGAAAGTCGCGACCGGTGCCTTGCGGTAGATCGACGCGAACGCGTCGTGCGCGCTCTTGTCATTTGCGCTCGCGTCATCGGCATATGGCGTCGCACCTGGAGTGCCGCTGCGTCCCGAGCCGTAGACATCGGTCAGCAGACCGAGGAACAGGTTCATCGCGTTGAATGTCGTCTGCTGCGATCCCGTCGCCGGCTCGCCGGAGGCCTGCGTCAAGCCATTGGGGCGGAGACCCGCGAATTCGGCTTGCAGGAAGCCATTGCTGTTGAAGAAATTCTGAAGCGTCGTGGCGACGTTCTTCTGGTTGACGTTGAGAGCGTACTTCGCGCCATAGTCCAGTGTGAAATTGAGATAGACGACGCCAGCGGGACCGACCGTCGTTGTGCCAATCAGGCCGCCGGGAGCGGCGACCCCGGCAAAGTTGCCGGTGGCACCGCCGGAGAACTGCATGATCTTATACTGCGGCACTACAGTGCTGCCGGCATGCAGCGAGACGCCAACGGTGCCATTCAGGGTGACGTTGCCGAGAACATTGGCAAAGCTCGCACTGGCTCCGCTGCCGGTCTGCACGAGGTAAACCGCACCGGACTGGAAAGCGAGGTCACCCAGAACCAGCATGCGCGAGCCCGGGCCACCATCACCAGGCGCATAGATGCCACCGGCAGCGATGGTGGTGTTGCCGACGATTCCTGCGCCGAACAGCGCACCGCCCGCATTCACTGTCGTCAGGCTCGATTGGGAGATATCGCCATCGACCCGCAGGATGCCGCCATTCACCGTGGTGGTCCCGGTGTAGGTATTCGTGCCGGAGAGGATCAGCGTTCCGCTGCCGACCTTCTCCAGCGAACCCGGGCCGGCGGGACCGCAACCACAAGGATCGAAATCGCCGATGACACCGCTGACCTCGGTCGAGCGGTTGTTGCCTCCGACGACGAGGGTGTTGCCGCCGCCGATGTAGTAAAAGCCGCTGCCTTCGATCGAACCAGCCGTGATGCGGCCGTCGCTGTTCGGGCCAACGCTGACCCCGAAATCGACAATGCCTGTCCCGCTGGTGATGAAGCGCGCGTTGCCACCGGTGGAGTTGTCGAAGAACTCGGTCTTGCCGCCGTCCTTGGTGATGATGGTGGCATTGCCGGCCGTGGTGAACGCGCTGAAATTGATCCGGCCGCCGGACTCGTTGGTGATCGTCGCGTTCCCCGCGGTCGCGGTGTCGGACCCGCTCAGCGTACCAAACACGGTTCCGCTGAGATCATTGTTCACGATGGTGGCCGAGCCGGCCGAGGACTGCTCGAGGAACGCCGCGCCGCCGCCATTCTGGTTGGTGATGCTGGCCGTGCCTGCACTGGTCCGGGCAAAGAAGCCGGTCAGGCCGCCATCATTGACGATGGTCGCCCGCCCAGCCGTCGCGGTGTCGGTCCCGCCCCCTGCCGGATCGCCGAAATACACTTGGCCGCTGTTGGTGATTGCCATCGAGCTGGCGGAGGTCGCGTTGAGGAACATCGTCAGGCCCGAGAAGTCGTTCACGAGCGATGTGACACTCGACATGTCGGCGTTGACGATTCTGAAGAGGCCCTCATTGGTGACGGCGCCGACAATGCTGGCCGTATGGGTCGCGTCGCCAAGCTGCAACGAGCCGCAGTTGCAGATGAAAGTGCCGCCGGTATAGGTGTTGGCGCCGAGCAACGCCAGGAAGCCGGGCCCCTGCACGGAGATGCCGCCGCTGCCAGTGATGCGAGACGCGATCGCGGCCGAGGGATCGCCGGTGCCGGTGACGTCGTTGGTGAAGAACGTAGTGCCGCCAGGGGCCAGCCTGAGGTCGCCACCCTTAATCGTATAGATCGAACCGTCGGCGGTGAGGTCGAAGACCACTTGGCTCGTGAGCTGCACGCTGCCTGGCGTGACCGTCACCATGCCGCCTGTTGCCGGCGTTGAGGGACCGCCGCTGCCGAATACGGTGCCAGACGATGACGACGGATCGTAAGCGGTGCTGATCGAACCGGAGGAGTCCGTCCAGTTGGTGGTGGTCGTGTCCCAGACGCCGCCGCCGCCCTTGACGGCACCGTTCGGCGTGGTCTGCGATCCGTTGAAGAATTGCTGGGCGCCGGTGGGGCTCGTCGCGACAGCCGCGGCCAAGGCAAGGCTCATCCAGAACACCGTGCGAATGGCCGTGGTACTCCGCCGCGAGCAACCCTGCCCACTCGATGGCAACCAAGCCCCCACGCTCTTCCCCTCAGCCGCGGCGCTCCCCAGCGGCGCCGCGTGGAACTTAGGCCATGAGGATGGCCGGTAGAACTACGGGGCATCGAGAATCCGCCAACGGGACCGCAACTTGGGCCGATTCAACAGTCCATGTGGCAACCGCGCCACGGTCTTGCCGGGCGCTATTCCCATTCCGCGCATGCGCAGACATGTCAGAACGTCGACGCCTATGGATGGCCATTCACATCAATGGCTGATCATCCAGGCATCAATCTCCGCTCACCTGTTCTGCCGCCAATGGCTAGTAGTTGGACGCCGCAGCTTCATTCGGGATGCCGTCGATCGGGCACTCCTCGGTCCCCGGCGTCGAGCGTGTCATCGCCTCGACCATGTCGCGCGTGCCTTCGGGATCGGCGATCCAGTTCTTGTAGAAATCATAGGGGCAGGCCGCGACGCCGCGCGGGCTGTCACCGGAATTGATCATGCCGGTGTAGCCGCGGTGGACCAGCTTATAGAGGTGGTTCTGCGATTGACCGTTGCGGCGTGCATCGCGGATCAGATGTTTCGAGAGCTGGGCATACTGGATGCCGTACTCCTCCTCGCCGCACTCGCCGAGTGTACGCCCGTCGAAGCCGATGATCGCGGAGTGACCAAAATAGGAATAGACGCCGTCGAAGCCGGCCGCGTTGGCGACCGCGACATAGACATTGTTGGCCCAGGCCATCGCCTTGGAGATCATGACCTGCTGCTCCTTGGCCGGATACATGTAGCCCTGGCAACGCACGATCAGTTCGGCGCCCTTCATGGCGCAGTCGCGCCAGATCTCCGGATAGTTGCCGTCATCGCAGATGATCAGGCTGACCTTCAGGCCCTTAGGTCCGTCGGAGACATAGGTGCAATTGCCGGGATACCAGCCCTCGATCGGCACCCACGGCATGATCTTGCGATATTTCTGCACGATCTCGCCCTCGTCGTTCATCAGGATCAAGGTGTTGTAGGGCGCCTTGTGCGGATGCTCCTCGTGGCGCTCGCCGGTCAGTGAGAACACGCCCCACACCCTGGCCTTGCGGCAGGCCGCGGCGAAGATCGCGGTTTCTTCACCGGGTACCACGGAGGCAGTCTCGTACATCTCCTTGGAGTCGTACATGATGCCCTGGGTGGAGTATTCGGGGAAGATCACGAGGTCCATGCCGGGCAGACCGAGCTTCATGCCGACGATCATGTCGGCGATCTTGCGGGCATTGTCGAGCACCTCGGCCTTGGTGTGCAGGCGGGGCATCTTGTAGTTGACGACTGCAACGCCGACGGTGTCGTTGCTGCTGGAAATGTCACCGTGAAGCATTTGAATTGCTCCTTTACCCTGTTTGAGATTGGCGCGTGAGTTAGTGGCTGATCATCCAGGGCCGTGCGGTGGGAAAGCCCTTGGCGCCGCTCTTCGTCTTGGTCATCAGACGCGCGGGCTTTTTCTTGTCTGACGTGGTCTTGCCCGTGGAGCAGCAGCCGCAGCCGGGACCGTGCGCAGCCTTGTATTGCGCCAGCGTCTGCGGCGCATGCGCGCTGCGCTCGTTGACGACATGCGCCTTGCGCTTCTCCGCCGGCATGCAGAAGAAATTCGGCGCGGTCAGGATCACGCGCGGCGCCGGCGCCTCGCAATGCGGACAGTTTTGCGGATCGTCGCATTCCGCCATCGGCCTGAGGTCCTTGAACGGACCGCAATCGTCACAGAGATATTCATAGACCGGCATTGCATCATCCCCACGCTGTTGCCTGTAAGAGAACTCCGGCGGCGGATGCGGGGCGGCAAAGCCGCGCCGTCCCGCATCTCGTCGCGCAGGGACTACTTATCCGGCGATATCGGCATCTGGATATCGCCTGTGATATGCTTGATGGGACCTGCAGCCGACGGCATCACGTCGAAGTCGAAGATCTCCGTCGGCAGCCACAGCGTGGCGCAGGCGTTGGGCACGTCGACCACGCCGGAGATGTGGCCCTGGCACGGCGCGGTGCCGAGGATCGAGTAGGCCTGCGCGCCGGAATAGCCGAACTTCTTCAGGTACTCGATCGCGTTGAGGCAGGCCTGGCGATAGGCGATGTGGACATCGAGATAATGCTGCTTGCCGGCTTCATCGACCGAGATGCCCTCGAAGATCAGATAGTCCTTGTAGTTCGGCGTGATCGGCGACGGCTTGAAGATCGGGTTCTTGATGCCGTATTTCGCCATGCCGTCCTTGATCACCT
This sequence comes from Bradyrhizobium genosp. SA-3, assembly GCF_004212635.1. Taxonomy (GTDB): domain Bacteria; phylum Pseudomonadota; class Alphaproteobacteria; order Rhizobiales; family Xanthobacteraceae; genus Bradyrhizobium. Next base: position 25,000 of record NZ_PSRT01000079.1, read on the forward strand.
CAACCTTCAAATGCAGCCAGCCGGCCATCTCGATGGCGCCGCAGAAGGTGATTTCGCCGTCACCCTGGCTGAAATGCAGATCGCCCATCGAGAGACCGGCGCCGGGCACGTAGACCGGGAAGTAGATCTTCGAGCCGCGCGAGAGATCCTTGATGTCGCAATTGCCGCCGTGCTCGCGCGGCGGCACCGTGCGCGCGCCTTCGGCACCGATCTTGGCCTTCACGTCGCCCTTGGCGCGGCCGCCATGAGCGGTCGGCGCGAATGGCGGATTGGCAAGGCCCGGCACTCGGGTCGGGTTGGTCGAGATCAGCTCGGCCTCGCGCTTGTTCCACATATCCAGCATCTTCGGATCGGGCAGACAGCCGATCAGGCCGGGATGGATCAGACCTGCGAAATTCACACCGGGCACATGGCGCGACGAGGTGTAGAGGCCCTTGATGTCCCAGATCGACTTCTGCGCCAGCGGAAAATGGTCGGTGAGGAAGCCGCCGCCATTCTGCTTGGAGAAGAAGCCGTTGAAGCCCCACATGCTCTCCTTGAGCGGACCGACATCGAGCAGGTCGACGACCAGGAGATCGCCGGGTTCGGCGCCTTTGACGCCGATCGGACCGGAGAGGAAGTGCACGATCGACAGATCGATGTCGCGCACGTCGTCCGCGGAATCGTTGTTCTTGATGAAGCCGCCGGTCCAGTCATAGGTCTCGATGATGAAATCGTCGCCGGGATTGACCCAGGCCACGATCGGGATGTCGGGGTGCCAGCGGTTGTGCACCATATCGTTTTCATAGGCCGACTTGGTGAGATCGACCTTGATCAGTGTCTCTGGCATCGAGATGCTCCCCTTTTACACGGTTGGTTAGACAGACAGATATTTCGAGACCTGCGCGGCATCGACGGCCTCGCGCGGGTCGTCGCGAACGATCTCGCCGTTCTCGATCACCAGCACGCGGTCGGCGATATCGAGCGCGAAGCTCAGGACCTGCTCGGACACGACGATCGAGAGCCCCTTCTCGTCGCGGATCCGCTTGAGGGTGCGTGCCATGTCCTTGATGATCGACGGCTGGATGCCTTCGGTGGGCTCATCCAGCAGCAGCACCTTCGGCTTGGTCGCGAGCGCGCGGGCGATCGCGAGCTGCTGCTGCTGGCCGCCGGAGAGATTGCCGCCGCGGCGGCCTTTCATCTCCAGAAGCACCGGAAAGAGTTCATAGATGTCGCCGGGCACCTCCGCGCCGCCGGAGACGACGAGCCCGGTCTCGATGTTCTCCTTCACCGTCATGGTGGAGAAGATCATGCGGCCCTGCGGCACATAGGCGAGGCCCTTGGCGACGCGCTCGTAGCTCTTGAGGCTACCGAGCTCGGCACCGTCCATGGTCACCGAGCCGCTTTTCGCCGGCAAGATGCCCATCAGCGACTTCATCAGCGTGGTCTTGCCCATGCCGTTGCGGCCCATGATTGCCACGATCTCGTTGGGCGCGACCTTGACGTTGAGCCCATGCAGCACCTCGCTCTGGCCGTAGGCGACGTGAAGATCTGAAATAGCCAGCATCGTTAGCTCCTAGACTCGGGGCTTCTTCACCTCTCCCCACCGGGGAGAGGTCGGCGCGTAGCGCCGGGTGAGGGGGTGCAGGCCCCACGAGAGAGCGAAGCCCCTCACCCGAATTGCTCTTGACGATGCTGCGCATCGCAAAGCGCAATTCGACCTCTCCCTCCGGGAGAGGTGGACCTCCGCCATGGCGATAGCTTTCGTCATCTCAGTGCCCCAGATAGACTTCGACGACCTTGGGATCGTTCTTCACCTTCTCCATGGTGCCCTCCGAGAGGATCTGGCCCTGGTGCAGCACGGTGACCTTGTGCGCGATGTCCTCGACGAACTTCATGTCGTGCTCGATCACCAGCACCGAGCGGTTCTTGATGATGCGGTTGAGCAGCTCGGCAGTCTTGGCGCGCTCGGATACGCTCATGCCGGCGACGGGTTCGTCCAGCATCAGGAGGTCAGGGTCCTGGATCAGCAGCATGCCGATCTCGAGCCATTGCTTCTGGCCATGGCTGAGCTCGTCGGCATAGGTGTCGAGCTTGTCCTTGAGGAAGATCATCTCCGCGACCTCCTCGACCCGGTCCTTGACCGGCTGGTCACGCTGAAAGGTCAGCGAGCCGAACACCGTGCGACCGCGTGGAAACGAGATCTCGAGATTCTCAAAGACGGTGAGATCCTCGAACACCGACGGCGTCTGGAATTTGCGGCCGACGCCGGTCTGCACGATCTCGTTTTCCTTCATCTTCGTGAGCTCCTTGCCACGAAACTGAATCGAGCCCGAGGTCGCCTTGGTCTTGCCGCAGATCAGATCGAGCACCGTGGTCTTGCCGGCGCCGTTGGGACCGATGATGACGCGGATCTCGTTCTCCTCGACGTAGAAGGAGAGATCATTGACCGCCTTGAACCCGTCGAACGAGACGGTCAATCCGGAGACCGCGAGCAGGAATTCTTTGGGCTGATGTCCCACGAGCATGATGGCCTCCTCACTCTGCCGGTGCGCCGTCGGCGACCGAGTTGTCGTTCCAGCCCGACTTCGACTTGCGCGAGACGAACAGCCGATCGAGGCGCGGCTGCACGTAGTCGGCCCAGAGCCCGGACAGACCGTTCGGGAAGGCGAGCACGACGGCGATGAACAACGCACCGAGGCCGAACAGCCAGAGTTGCGGGAAGGATTCCGACAGGCTGGTCTTGGCGAAATTCACCAGGATCGCCCCCCATATCGCGCCGAAGATCGACATCCGCCCGCCGACCGCGGTGTAGATCACCATCTCGATCGACGGCACGATGCCGACAAAAGAAGGCGACATGAAACCGACATTGAGCGCGAACATGGCGCCGCCGATCGCGGCGAAGACCGCGGCCATGCAGAAGGCAAAGATCTTGAAGTTGGCGACGCTGTAGCCGGAGAAGCGGACGCGGTCCTCCTGCTCGCGCATCGCGACCAGGATGCGGCCGAGCTTGGTCAGGCGGATGAACTGCGCGATGCCGATGCAGGCGAACAGCAGCACCACCTCGACGAAGTACAGGATGATCTTGGCGTGGTCGGGCCGGATGTCCCAGCCCTTGAGTGTGCGCAGATCGGTCATGCCGTTGATGCCGCCCGTATAACCCTGCTGCCCGACGATCAGGATGGTCAGGATGGCGGCGACGGCCTGGGTGATGATCGCGAAATAGGTGCCGCCGACGCGACGCTTGAACATGGCGGTGCCGATGATCAGAGCGAAGAGACCGGGGACCAGGATGATGGCGAGGATGGTGAAGGTGAGGCTGTGAAATGGCTGCCAGAACAGCGGCAGTGACGTGATCTGATTCCAGTCCATGAAGTCAGGGATGCCAGGCGTCGACTGGATTTTCGTGTTCTCGACGCTGGACGCCTCGAGCTTGAGGAACATCGCCATGCAATAGCCGCCGAGGCCGAAGAACACGCCCTGTCCCAGGCTTAAGATGCCGCCATAGCCCCAGCACAGCACGAGGCCGAGCGCGACGAAGGCGTAGGTCAGGTATTTCGCGACCAGATTGAGGCGGAACACGTCCAGCGAGAGCGGCAGGATCACGAACAGCATTGCGGCCAGAACGATGAAGCCCATGAGTTCGGATCGATTGAAGAAGCGTGAGTTGATGATCATGACTTGCCTGCTTCTCGTTACTTGCGGACTTTGAGGGCGAAGAGACCCTGCGGTCGCAGCATCAGGATGCCGACGACAGCAAGCAGCGTGAGCACCTTGGCCATCGATCCCGACATGAAGAATTCGAGCGTCGATTGCGTCTGCGAGATCGAGAAGGCCGAGGCGATGGTGCCGAGCAGGCTGGCGGCGCCGCCGAACACGACGACGAGGAAGGTGTCCACGATGTAGAGCTGGCCCGACGTCGGCCCGGTCGAGCCGATCATTGTGAAGGCGCTGCCGGCGACACCAGCAATGCCGCAACCAAGCCCGAACGTGTAGCGGTCGACCTTCTCGGTGTTGATGCCGACCGCGCCGGCCATGATGCGGTTCTGCACCACGGCACGGACCTGGCGGCCCCAGCGCGACATATAGAGAACGTAGGCCACAGCGATGGTGATCAGCACGGTGAGACACATCACAAAGACGCCGTTGATCGGCACCTCGATGCTATCAGTCACGTGCAGCGACCCGAGCATCCATTGCGGCAGCTCGACGCCGACCTCGCGGGCGCCGAACACGGAGCGATAGGCCTGCTGCAGCATCAGGCTGAGGCCCCAGGTCGCGAGCAATGTATCGAGCGGACGCTTGTAGAGATGCCGGATCAGAACCCATTCCACCAGCATTCCCAGCGCACCGGACGCGACAAAAGCCAGGATCATCGCGAGGAAGAAGTAGCCGCTGAACAGGCTTGGCAAATAGGCCTGGAAGAAGCTTGAGGTCATCCAGGTGACGTAGGCCCCCAAGATCATGAACTCGCCGTGGGCCATGTTGATGACGCCCATCTGGCCGAAGATGATCGCCAGTCCCAAAGCCATCAGGACGTAGACCGAGAACAGGATCAGTCCCGCAAAGCCCTGCATGACGAAGATGGAGCCAAGGTCACCAAGCGAGTAGTCGCCGAACATCGATGTCCTCCGTCGGGGAAAGGGTCCCGCGTCGCGAGCAGATTCGCGACGCGGGGGTCTTGGGCATGGACTTGCGATCCACGCCAGGGAGAGGCTTGATCTAGAGGGGAGCGCGAGCGACGCCGCGGCTCTTACTGGTAGCCCTTCGGGAACGGATCCGGCTCGACGAGATCGGCGGTCTCGTAGATCAGCTCGAACTGGCCATCGAGCTTGGCGCGTCCCACCCGGGTCTTCGACCAGAGGTGATGGTTTTCGTGGATGCGCACATAGCCTTCCGGCGCGCCCTTGAACTCGACGCCGGGCGAGGCCGCCGCAATCTTGTCGACGTCGAAGGAGCCGGCCTTCTCGACCGTCAGCTTCCACAGCCACGGGCCGAGATAGGCAGCCTGGGTGACGTCTCCGATCACGGTCTTCTCGCCCCACGCCTTCTTGAACGCCGGCACGAACGCCTTGTTGTTCGGATTGTCGAGCGACTGGAAGTACTTCATGCAAGCATAGGCGCCCGCAATGTTCTCGCCACCGATGCCGTCGATCTCGTCCTCGGTCACCGAGATCGTGAGCAGCGGCTGCTTGGCGAGATCGATGCCGGCGGCCTTGAGCTGCTTGTAGAACGCGACGTTCGAGCCGCCGACAACGTCGGTGAAGATCACGTCGGGCTTGGTCAGCTTGATCTTGTTGATGACCGAGTTGAACTGGGTGCTGCCGAGCGCATAGTACTCTTCGCCGACGACCTTGCCCTTTAGCACGTTCTCGACATGCTTGCGCGCGATCTTGTTCGAGGTGCGCGGCCAGATGTAGTCGGAGCCGATGAAGAAGAACGACTTCGCGCCCTTCTCCTTGGCGATCCAGTTCAGGCCGGCGAGAATCTGCTGGGTCGCCTCCTGGCCGGTGTAGATGACATTCTTGGACTGCTCGAGGCCCTCGTAGAAGGTCGGGTAGTAGAGCATGCCGTTATACTGCTCGACGACCGGCAACACCGCCTTGCGCGAGGCCGAGGTCCAGCAGCCCATGATCGCCGCGACCTTGTCGTTGACCAGCAGCTTCTTGGCCTTTTCGGCGAAGGTCGGCCAGTCCGAGGCGCCGTCCTCCTGGATGAACTTGATCTTGCGCCCGAGCACGCCGCCGGCGGCATTGATCTGCTCGATGGCGAGCTTCTCGGCTTCGATCGAGCCGGTCTCGGAGATGGCCATGGTGCCGGTCGCCGAGTGCAGGATGCCGACCGTCACCTCGGTGTCGGTGACCGCGAGGCCTGTGGTGTTGACCGCCGAGGTCGCCGGAGCCTGCGCAAACGATGCCCGTGGCAGCATCGTGATAACAGGCACGGCCGCCATTCCCATCAACAGTTTACGCCGGAGCGGCGACAACAAGCCCTTGTTTGCTTCGTCTGACATGAGCACCCCACTTTTGTTCGATGACACGCGTTGGTGCCGGTGAGGATGGCTCGAATTTGTGCAGCTCAAGCATACGCAAGATCGCGTATACTGCACCGCAAAATGCCGACGTAGGCTTTTGGTACGGAAATTGCGAGGGGCTCCGGGTCCGTATCGGGAGTGGGGTAAAGCGTGGCAGGGCGGCAGCGAATAGACCGCGTCAGGCGCCAGTACAACCAATGGGTCGCCAACCAGACGCTGGAAGACTATGCGCTGCGCTTCACTGCGAAGAGCGCCCGCCGCTGGTCCGCCGCTCGCGTCGCCAACACGGCGCTCGGCGCGATCTCCTTTCTGGCGCTGGAAGCGATCGGCGGCACCATCACGCTGAACTACGGCGTCACCAACGCCAGCGCCGCGATCCTCGTCGTCTCCGCCATCATCTTCTTCTGCGGCGTGCCGATTGCCTATTACGCGGCCAAATGCGGCATCGACATTGACCTGCTCACACGCGGCGCCGGCTTCGGCTATATCGGCTCGACCATCACCTCGCTGATCTACGCCTCTTTCACCTTCATCTTCTTCGCCATCGAAGCGGTGATCCTGGCCACCGCGCTCGAGATGTGCTTCGGCATTCCGCGCCCGATCGGCTACCTCATCAGCGCGGTCGCGATCATCCCGCTCGTCACCTACGGCATCACCCTGATCAGTCGTTTCCAGCTCTGGACGCAGCCGATCTGGGTCATCCTGCACGTCCTGCCCTTTGCCGCGATCGCCTGGGCCAATCCGTATTCGTTCACGGAGTGGCGCAAGTTCGCCGGCGAGCATGGCGACGCAAACGGACATTTCGACCTGTTGCTGTTCGGTGTCGCATCCTCCGTGGTGTTTTCACTGGTGGCGCAGATTGGCGAGCAGGTCGACTTCCTCCGGTTTCTGCCGCGCGACCGCCGCACGTCGCGCACCTCATGGTGGATCGCCCTGCTGATCGCGGGGCCCGGCTGGATCATCTTCGGCGCGCTGAAATTGCTGCTGGGCTCGTTTCTCGCCTTCTTTACGTTGAGCCATGGCCTCTCCAGCGAGCTGGCAGCCGAGCCAGCGCACATGTATCTCGAAGCATTTCGATACGTGCTGTCGCAGCCGGACATGGCGCTGGCGCTCACCGGCACGTTCGTGATCCTGTCGCAGATCAAGATCAACGTCACCAATGCCTATGCCGGCTCGATTGCCTGGTCGAACTTCTTCTCGCGATTGACGCACAGCCATCCGGGCCGCGTGGTATGGCTGGTGTTCAACGTCATGGTGGCGCTGCTCTTGATGGAGATTGGCGTCTACAAGGCGCTGGAGCAGACGCTGGCGCTCTACTCGAACGTTGCGATCGCCTGGGTCGGCGCGCTGGTCGCCGATCTCGTCGTCAACAAGCCGCTCGGCCTGCGCCCGCCGCAGATGGAGTTCAAGCGCGCCCATCTCTACGACATCAACCCGGTCGGCGTCGGCGCCATGACGATCGCGACCATCGTCTCGATCGCGGCATTCTATGGCCTGTTCGGCCCTGTCATGAAGGCGCTCGCCGCGTTCGTCGCATTGGCCGTCGCCTTCGTCACCGCGCCCGTCATCGCCTGGCTCACCGACGGAAAATACTACATCGCGCGCAAGCCCAAAAAGAGCTGGGCCAATATCGAGGCGATCCAGTGCTGTATCTGCGAGCACAGTTTCGAGCCGGAAGACATCACCTCCTGCCCGGCCTACGCCGGCCCGATCTGCTCGCTGTGCTGCTCGCTCGATGCCCGCTGCCACGATCTCTGCAAGCCGCACGCGCGCGCTCAGGTGCAATTCTCCGACGCGCTCAGCAGGATCTTGCCGCAGCCGATCTATCAGCGCATCAATTCGCAGTTCGGCCATTATATCGGCGTGTTCGTGGTCTCCGCGGGTCTGGTCGCACTGGTGCTGGGGCTGATCTATCTCCAGACCTCGGCGACCGTATATGGCGAGAACATGCTCGTCTCCAACGTGCTCTGGAAGGTGTTCTTCTCGCTCAGCATCATCATCGGCGTCGTCGCCTGGCTGTTCGTGCTGGCACAGCAGAGCCGCCGGGCCGCGGAAGCTGAAACGAAACGGCAGACCGCGCTGCTGATCCAGGAGATCGACGCGCACAAGCGTACCGACGCCGAGCTCCAGCGCGCCAAGGAAGTCGCCGAATCCGCCAACCTTGCCAAGAGCCGCTATGTCGTCGGGCTGAGCCACGAGCTGCGCTCGCCGCTGAACGCCATCAGCGGTTACGCCCAGCTCCTGGAGCAGGACGCAACGCTCGCGACCAAGCCGCGCGACCAGGTCCGCGTCGTCCGCCGCAGTGCCGATCACCTCTCCGGCCTGATCGACGGCATCCTGGATATCTCCAAGATCGAGGCGGGGCGGCTGTATTTGTCGCGCGACGAGGTCCGCCTCAGCGAATTCCTCGACCAGCTCGTCGGCATGTTCCGCCTTCAAGCCGCCGCCAAAGGCATCGACTTCGTGTTCAGGAGGCCCGCCTCGCTTCCGCTCGTCGTCTATGCCGACGAGAAGCGGCTGCGCCAGGTGCTGATCAATTTGCTCTCCAATGCGATCAAGTTCACCCAGGCCGGCAGCGTGCAGTTTGTCGTGCACTATCGCAGCCCCGTCGCCGAGTTCGAGGTGATTGATACCGGTCCCGGCATCCAGAGCGACGATCTCGAGCGCATCTTCGCGCCCTTCGAGCGCGGCGCGCTCGGTGTCTCGCAGCCGCAGACCGGAACTGGCCTAGGCCTCACCATTAGTCGGCTGCTCGCCGGCGTCATGGGCGGCGACATCAAGGTCATGAGCACGGTCGGCGCCGGTAGCACGTTCAAGGTCAAGATCCTGCTGTCGGAGGTGACCAATCCTCGGCGTATCGCGCCGGTGGAGGCGCCGGTCTCGGGCTATCACGGCGCGCGCAAGACTATCCTCATCACCGACGACGACCCCGTGCATCGCGACCTCCTGCGCGAGGTGCTGACACCGCTCGGTTTCATCCTGCTCAGTGCCCCCGACGGCCCGGGGTGCCTGGCGCTGGCGCAGCATTGCCGGCCTGATCTGTTCCTGCTCGACATCTCCATGCCGGCCATGGACGGCTGGGCGGTGGCCGAGGCCCTGCGCGCGAGCGGCCATCACCAGGCGCGCATCCTGATGGTGTCGGCGAGTGCGTTGGAGGCCCACGGCACGCCGCTGGCGCAGCCCTTCCACGATGGCTATCTGATGAAGCCGATCGACATCCCGCGGCTGCTGGAGACGATTCGCCAGCTCCTCAAGATCGAATGGCAATACGGCTCGGACGAGGTCGTGGCACCGTTCTGGCGGCCTGAGAGCGGATCAAAACCGCCGGTGCGGCACATCGAGGCGCTGATCGGTCTCGGCCAGATCGGCTACGTCAAGGGCATCCAGCTGAAGCTGGACGAGATCGGCAGCGAGCATCCCGAGCATGCCGACTTCGTTGCGGAAATGCGGTCGCTGGTCGACCGCTTCGATCTCGACCAGTACATGGCCACATTGAAGGCGTTGCATGCGCATGAGCATTGAGTCGAGGAAGCGCGATGTCGCGCTCGTTGTCGATGACTCCCCGGAAACGCTGCGGCTGCTCACCGATGCGCTCGATGGCGCCGGGATGACGGTGATGGTGGCGCTCGACGGCGCGGCCGCGATGCGTATCGTCGACCAGATCACGCCCGACATCGTGCTGCTCGACGCCGTGATGCCCGGCATCGACGGATTCGAGACCTGCCGCCGCCTCAAGCGCGATGCTGGCCTTGCCAATGTGCCCGTGATCTTCATGACGGGGCTCGTCGAAACCGAGCACATCGTTCAGGGCCTCGAGGCCGGCGGCGTCGATTACGTGACAAAACCGATCGTGATCGAGGAGATGCTGGCGCGCATCCGCGTGCATCTCGGCAATGCCCGCCTGACCCAGAGCGCGCGCGCCGCACTCGACGTCTCCGGCCGCTTCCTGTTCGCGGTCAATCGCCAGGGCAACGTGCTCTGGGCAACGCCGCAGGCGCAGAAGCTGCTATCGGACCATCACGGCGCACAGGCCGACGACTTCGTCCTGCCGCCATCGCTGCTGCAATGGCTGGAGCAGGCCAGGAGCAAGGGCAGCTCGAAATCTCAGGCGGCCTCTTTGCCCGACAATCCGCAACTCCGGTTCCATTACATGGGCGAAACCGCGCCGAACGAGTTCCTGCTGCGGCTATCCAAGGAGTCCGGCACCACGCCGCCGCCCGAATTCACCAGCGAGCTCGGCCTCACCACACGTGAAGGCGAGGTGCTGGCCTGGCTCAGCAAGGGCAAGACCAACCGCGACATCGCGCAGATTTTGGGATTGAGCCCGCGCACGGTCGACAAGCATCTGGAGCAGATCTACGCCAAACTCGGCGTGGAGAACCGGACGGCCGCGGCGGCGATTGCGACAAATGCGACGCGGCGGAACTCGTGAGCGTACCGCGGATGAGTTGCGACGCCGCCTATCTAGCAAAAAGTGTCGTCCCGGCCTAGTGCGCATTGCGCACGGGGGGCCGGGACCCATAACCACAGGGAGTGGTTTGGCGAAGATTTGTTGTTGTGGGACTACCACCAATCACGATCGATAGATTCCGCGGTATGGGTCCCGGCCCCCCGTGCGCAATGCGCACTAGGCCGGGACGACGGCGGAGTTTAGGGCGCGATCGCCGTCGTCCCTCACCTGCGCACTAACGACTCACCCATACAAAAACGCGGCATCATCCAGATCCGTCTTCGGAATCTCGTCCTTCTCGGTCCAGTAATCCTGACTGTGCTGCCATTCCGGCTTGTCGCCGCGCTTCGGCAACAGGTCCATGTTACGCATCATGTAGCCGGGGTTGAAGTTTTCCGGATCGATCCAGGGCAGGATCGGCATGTTGTGGTCTTGGCGCAAGCTCACCTCGACCTTCTTGGCGCCCTTGGCCTTCATATGGCCGAGCAGCCGGCAGACGAAGTCGGCGACGAGATCGACGCGCAGGGTCCAGCTCGCGCGGAAATAGCCGAACACCCAGACCATGTTCGGCACGCCCGTGAACATCATGCCGCGATAGGTGACGGTGTCGCCGAAGGCGAGCGGCTTGCCGTCGATCTCGAAGGCGATGTCGCCGAGGGCGGCGAGATTGAAACCGGTCGCGGTGACGATGATATCGGCCTCCAACAGCTTGCCGGATTTGAGCTGGATGCCGTTCTCGACGAAGCACTCGATCTCGTCGGTGACGACGGAGGCCTTGCCGCTTGCAATCCCCTTGAACAGATCGGCATCCGGCACGAAGGCGATGCGCTGCCGCCACGGCCGGTACTTTGGCGTGAAATGCGTCTCGACGTCGTAGTCGGGACCGAGGACCGCGCTGATCTGGCCGATCAGCTCCTTCTTGACCTGCTCGGGCTTGGACACGCAGAGCTTTGTGAACGCATCCTGCTCGAACAGGATCTTGCGCCGCACGATCTCGTGGATCCACTCCTCGTCGACCTGCAGCCGGCGCAGCTCCTCCGCGATCTCGATGGCGTTGCGGCCGAGCCGGAAATAGGTCGGTGAACGCTGGAGCATGGTGACATGCGCGCACTCGTCGGCGATGTTCGGAACAAGTGTTGCCGCGGTCGCGCCCGAGCCGATCACGACCACCTTCTTGTCCTTGAGATCGATGTCGTCAGGCCAGGTCTGCGGGTGGACGATGCGGCCCTTGAAACGGTTCCTCCCCTTCCATTCCGGCGTGTAACCTTCCGAATGGCGGTAATAGCCCTGGCACATCCAGAGGAAGTTGGCTGTGAAGGTTTTCGGCTCGCCGGTATCGGTCGTCACCGCCTCGATGGTCCAGAGATTCTGCTCGCTCGACCAGCTCGCGGAATTGATCTTGTGCTTGTAGCGAATGTGCTTCGCGAGATCGTTGTCCTCGATCACCTCGTTCATGTAAGCGAGGATCTCTTCGGCGGTCGCGATCGGCGGTCCGACCCAGGGCTTGAAGCTGTAGCCGAAGGTGTGGAGGTCGCTGTCCGAGCGGATGCCGGGATAGCGATGCGTGTTCCAGGTGCCGCCGAACGTCGCCTGCGTTTCGAGGATGACGTAGCTCGTACCCGGCAGCTGCTTTTCGATATGATAGGCGCTGCCGATGCCGGAGATGCCGGCGCCGACGATCAGTACGTCGAAATGTTCGGAAGCTTGCTTGGTGGCGGTGTGACCGCGAACAGCGACATTCATTGTTACTTATTGCCTTGCTTTGTTTTTGTGGCCGGCCTTGATCGGACGGCGCGTTTCCTCCGCGACAGGCAGTGTCGCCCATCGCGCTTCCGCTTCAAGATGACATAGATCAGGTCGCGGTCAAATCACAGTGCCGCACCCCAGCTCCGTGCGGTCTGCAAGATCCAATCGCGGTAGAGCGTGAGCGGCGTGACGCCGGTCAACCCGCCGCAACCGTCGGCGCCGTTTGGCCCTGTCGACCAGCTGACGACGCCGACGAGCACGGCGCCATTCGGCTTGTCCTCGAACACAGGGCCGCCGGAATCACCGGTACAAGCGCCGATTCCGTCGCGAACACCGTTGGTTACGGGATCGACCAGCCGGATCTGGAGCGTCCCGGGCTGGCCGGTGGCGATAAGCGCAGCGACACGCGTGATGCCGCCGCTCTTGCCATCGCCGCGAACTGTGACGCCGATGCCGGCGATGGTAAAACGGCTGCCGACGCGGATCGGAATATTCGGTGCACCGACTGGCACCGTCGATTTTCCCTTGGGTGGAATTTCCAGTTGCAACAGTGCCACGTCGGCGGTCGCCCGATGCGCCTGCATCGCCTGCATGTTGAAGTTCGGATGGATCGCGACAGAACGGACGTTCAGCAATTGCGGCTGGCCGTCGGCGCCGCGATCGACGATCTTGTAATCCGCGCCGGGCTGCACGCAGTGAGCGACGGTGAGCACGAGTTTTGGTGCGATCAGGCTACCGGTGCAGAAATTGCCGCGCGAGCCGACGATCGTGACAATGGCGCGCGCGACACCATCCGCCTGCGGCGTGCCGCCGCCGACGATCGCGTGAGCAGGCGTGGCGAGCAGCAGAGCGGACGTGATGAATGTCGCAATTGTTTTCATGGGAACGTCTTGGCAGTAGGTTCGTCAGGGGCGGAGTTTGCTTCAGGCTGGCCCTTGCCGATAGCGCGTGCTAGCCGTCTTGTCAGCTATCTTGGCACTGAATTGACGAGGGCGGGACCTTGACGATCGAAGCTGTGATCTTTGATTTTGGCGGCGTGTTGACGAGCTCACCGTTCGAGGCGTTCGCCCGGTTCGAGACCGAACGCGGCCTGCCCATCGACATCATCCGGCGCACCAACGCCGCCAACCATCTGGAAAATGCCTGGGCCAAGTTTGAACGCGCCGAGGTGGATATCGACACGTTCGATCATTTGTTCGCCGAGGAATCACGTGCGCTCGGCGCGGAGGTGCGCGGCCGCGACGTGCTGCCGCTGCTCCAGGGCGATCTGCGTCCTGAGATGGTCGAGGCGTTGAAGCGCATCACGGCGCAATTCAAGACCGGCTGCATCACCAATAACCTTCCGGCCAACGCCATCGGCAGCATGACGGGACGTTCCCTCTACATCGCCGAGGTGATGGTGCTGTTCGATCACGTCATCGAGTCCGCCAAAATCGGCCTGCGCAAGCCGGATCCACGCATCTACCGGCTGATGGTCGAGACGCTGAAGGTCGATGCGAAGAATTGCGTCTATCTCGATGATCTCGGCGTCAACCTCAAACCCGCGCGCGAGATGGGCATGACCACGATCAAGGTGACGAGTGGGGCGCAGGCGATCGCGGAGCTCGAGGCCGCGACGGGGCTGAAGCTGAGTTAAGCTGCTCATAACAGGGACGCGTCGCCTCAACAAACTCGTCATTGCGAGCGCAGCGAAGCAATCCAGACTGCCTCCGCGGAGGGATTCTGGATTGCTTCGCTTCGCTCGCAATGACGGTGTTGAGCGAGCCCGCCTGGCGAACTGACTATTCCGCCGCGGAGGCGATCCGCTCGGGAAAGGCGGCCGCGAGCGAGGCGCGGTCGGGCTTCAGCACGCCGCGCTCGGTGATGAGGCCGGTCACGAGCCGCGCCGGCGTCACATCGAACGCATAGTTCGCGACGGGCGAACCCTCCGGCACGATACGCACCGTCTCCAGCCGGCCGTCGGCGGTGCGACCGGTCACGTCGGCGACCTCCACGCCGCTGCGCTGCTCGATCGGGATGTCGCGGATTCCATCATGAACGGCGAAGTCGATCGTCGGCGACGGCAGCGCAACGTAGAATGGCACACCATTATCATGCGCGGCGAGCGCCTTCAGATAGGTGCCGATCTTGTTGCAGACATCGCCATTGGCGGCGACGCGGTCGGTGCCGACAATGGCGAGATCGACCATGCCGTGCTGCATCAGATGGCCGCCGGTATTGTCGGGGATCACCGTGTGCGGCACGCCATGATGGCCGAGCTCCCAGGCCGTGAGCGAAGCGCCCTGGTTGCGCGGACGGGTCTCGTCGACCCAGACATGGACCTTGATGCCGCGCTCATGCGCGAGATAGATCGGCGCCGTCGCCGTGCCCCAGTCGACCGTCGCAAGCCAGCCGGCGTTGCAATGAGTCAGGACATTGACCACCTCGCCGGGCTTCTTTGCTGCCATCGCCTCGATCAGCTTCAGGCCATTGCCGGCGATGCCGCGGTTGATCTCGACGTCCTGTTCGACGATCTCGTCGGCACGCGCGTAGGCCGCCTCCGCCCGTTCGACCGGATCGATCGGCGCCAGCGCCGCACGCATCTCGTCCAGCGCCCATTTCAGATTGATCGCGGTCGGCCGCGCCACGACGAGCGTCTCATAGGCACGCTTCAGGCCGGCGTCGGAGGCGTCCTCGCGCATCGCGAGCGCCATGCCGTAAGCCGCGGTGGCGCCGATCAGCGGCGCGCCGCGCACCAGCATGTCGCGGATGGCGACTGCCGCGTCTTCGCATGACGTCAGCTTCGCAATGACGAACTCATGCGGCAGCCGGCGCTGGTCGATCGCGCCGACCGACCAGCCGTCACGCTCGCGCCAGATGCTGCGAAAATGCTTGCCGTCGACCTTCATGGCATTCTGCCTTTCGTCTCAACCACGCAGGATGCGCCCTGCCACCGCATCGAGCTTCTTCAAAAGCTCGGGATCACGCGCCTCGGGCGCCGTGATCAGCGCGGTGTCGAGCGTACGATCCGAACCGATCGGACACGGCTCGTGCTCGCGCGGAAAATCCTTCGCCAGCCGCACCACAAGCGCTTTCGCCTTGTCGGCATTCGAGTTCAGCACACGGATGATGTCCTGGACTGTGACCGCATCATGGTCGGGATGCCAGCAATCGAAATCCGTCACCATCGCGACCGTGGCGTAACAAATCTCCGCTTCGCGCGCGAGCTTGGCCTCGGGCATGTTGGTCATGCCGATCACGGAGTAGCCCAGCGTTTTGTACGTCATGCTTTCCGCATAGGTCGAGAATTGCGGCCCTTCCATGCAGACATAGGTACCGGTACGCGCGATTGCGATGCCCTCAGCCTCGGCGGCTGCAGCCAAGTGAATACGCAGCCGCGGCGAGACCGGATGCGCCATCGACACATGCGCGACGCAGCCTCGGCCGAAGAACGAGCTCTCGCGCTTGTGGGTGCGATCGACGAACTGATCGATGAGAACGAAGGTGCCGGGCGGCAGTTCCTCCCTAAAGGAGCCGCAGGCTGACAGCGAGATCAGGTCGGTGACGCCGGCCCGCTTCAAAACGTCGATATTGGCACGGTAGTTGATGTCGGAGGGCGACAGCCGATGGCCCTTGTCGTGCCGCGGCAGGAACACGACCGGCAGGCCCGCCATAGTGCCGCGCCGCACGGGCGCGGACGGCTCGCCCCAGGGGCTCTCGATCACCTCTTCGCGCGCACCCTCCAGGCCCGGCAGATCATAGATGCCGGAGCCGCCGATGATGCCCAATACCGCCTGCGTCATGCCCGCTCCATCCCGTCCGCGCTGTGCGACATGGTGAAGCTATGCCAGTTTTGCGGCGGTTTTGGAACGGGGGTGGGGGGAGGGACTGTGAGGAGCGCGCCTCACACTCGAAGTCGTCCCGGCGAAGGCCGGGACCCATAACCCCAGGGAGTAGTTTGGCGAAGACTCGTCGTTCGGTACAACGACCGTTCGCAACCGATAGATCACGCGG
>NZ_PSRT01000080.1 GCF_004212635.1 Bradyrhizobium genosp. SA-3
TCTGGTTCGGATCGAAGGCATCGCCGCGGCGGCGCGTGCCGGGGGCGCCGGGCGCCGGCTGCTCCTGAGCGATCGGCGCGGGAGCGGCGATCTGCGGCTGCTCGTAATTCGGCTGCACGGCCTGCTGCTGCGGCTGCTGCTGGCGATAGCCCGGCGCGACCTGGCTTGGCGCGATCTGGGCGGGCGGCATCGCCGCGACGTTGGGCGCCTGTCCGGCTTGCGCGCCGCCTTCGAGCGCCCGCAGCCGCTCCTCGAGCTGGCGGTTGCGATATTGCAGCTCTTCGTTCTGGCCGGTGAGCTGGCGCAGCTGGTTCTCCAGCCGCTCGATCCGCATCTCGGGGTCGGCATCATCCGACTGCGCGACGATCGATTGCGCAAGTGCGGGCGAGCACAAAGAGAGCAGCGCGGCGATCGCCGCGGTGCCGGTAAAGACCTTAAATCTGGATGACATCTTGCCCTGACGACAACAGCGAAATGGCCTGCGACGGAACATTCGACGCGCCACACATTGAAGTGGAGTACGCCAAAAATGTGACTGGTACCAAGGGGTTTCTGTCACAGAATGCTGAAACGAAACCGGCGCCCGAGAGGGCGCCGGCATCATCCAGTTCTGAAGCTGAACGGCACCTGACTGAACGTCAGGAGCTCGCGTTCAGGACGGTGACGGCGCGCCGGTTTTGCGACCAGCAGGAGATGTCGTTACAGACGGCGACCGGCCGCTCCTTGCCGTAGGAGATCGTGCGCATGCGGTTCGGATCGATGCCGCGCGAGGCGAGGAACGAACGCACCGACTGGGCGCGGCGGGCGCCGAGCGCGATGTTGTATTCGCGGGTGCCGCGCTCGTCGGCATGACCTTCGATGGTGAAGCTGTAGCGCGGATAGGTCTGGAGCCACTGCGCCTGCTTCTCCAGGGTCACGATCGCCTGCGGGGTCAGATCGGTCTGGTCGCTTTCGAAGAACACGCGGTCACCCACGTTGACGACGAAGTCCTGCTGGCTGCCCGGCGTCGCCGCGTTGGCCATCGCATCCGTCGCAGCATTCTTGTTGGCGCAGGCGCCCATCGACAGCGCGACGGCAAGCACCGCGGCCAGCTTCAATCCCTGGAGGATACGCATAGGATGTTTCATTCCGGAGCCTCCACGCTCGCGTTAGTCCACTGCTGTCCGGTCTACAGGGGGTTGGTTAAGCGAACGTTCCGTCAACCTTGACGGAACCTTGCCTCAGCCGATCAAATGCCCCCAACCAGCGAAAAGCACCCATGATGGTTAATGGGTTGTAAATGTGGCGCGAGGGTGAAGGCAAGCCGCGCCAGCTAGCAGAAGCACTGTTTTTTGCTGGGGATTCTAGGCCGAAAGGCGTACGGCGGCCCGAGACGTCGCTTCGGAATCAGGCGTGAACGGCGTCCGCCACGAACACCGGCCGCTGCGGAACGGACCGTTGCGGCGCCTGGCGCTGGCCACCGCGCCCGAACAGCATCCGCCGCTCGAAGGCGGTCGACCGCATGATCGGATAGCGCTCGAACACCTTCTTGCGGAAGGTCGGGAAGTCCGCCGCCATCAGCCCGAACGGCTTGGTGAGACCGGGAACCAGCCGGGGCTCGGCGATGGTCTGGTGCAGGAACACCCGGCGGTAGAAGGCCTGATGCTCGGGGCGCACGATCGCAAGGCCGAGATCGGCATTGAAATGCTCGCAGGCCATGTAGGCGAGGCGCGTCGTCAGATAGGGCAATTCCGGGACGCGTTTGACCTGGTCGGGATCGGCGACGAAGCGGGTCGGGTCGATCATGACCTCGCCGCGATCGAGCCGCGGCAGCAGGATCTCGGGGAAGACGTCGGCCGAGGTGGACTCGCGCCATTCAGAGGTCAGCACGCTGATACGTACGGAGCTACAGAGCTCGCCATTGAGATAGACGCCGAAGGTCCACGCGTTCGGCAGCTCATCGTAGCGGTCGGTGACCCGTGCGTCCGCCGATTCCTTGACGGCGCCCTCGCGCCGATAGGCGCGGTAGCGGAGATTGTAGATCTCCTCCTTCTCGTCTGCCGTCTCTGCGAGATGATAGTCGAGGTCGGTGAGGAGTTCTGCCCCTCGCCCAACAGCCGAAATGACCGCTTTGGCCGAGGACTGCATCCCAACTCCTTACCCACACCGCTCACTGCAAACGCGCGCAAGAAAGGAGGATTTCACCAGAACAACTTCCACGCGCGTGATGAATTATTAACAGCTTCTTAACGTCTATGCAAAGCAATCGAACGGTTAGGGTTAACCGCCGTAGCACTACGGTGGCGGCAACAGACTGAAACGACAGGAAATTTTTTGAGAGGCGGTCTTAAGCGAAGGAGCGCGAGAAGGCGACCTGGAGCGCGCTGTCACCCCGGCGTCCATGCGAGGCGTTGAGGAGCTGGCGCATCCGCACCGCGGGCACCGGACGGCTGAACAGATAGCCCTGCCCCTCGGAGACGGTGCCGTCGGCGCTGATCAGCTCGAGCTGCTCGTTGGTCTCGATGCCCTCGACCACGACGGCCATGCCGAGGTCGGCGGACAGCCGCGCCACGCCGCGCAGCAGCGTCAGCGGCCGGTCGGTGTCGATGCCTTCGAGGAAGGAGCGGTCGATCTTCACCTTCTGCATCGGGAAATTGTGCAGATAGCTGAGGCTGGAATAGCCGGTGCCGAAATCGTCGAGCGAGATGCGCACGCCGAGCGCATGCAGTTGCGACAGGATGTCGTGCGTGAGCTGGGTGTTGCGCAGCAGCGAGGATTCCGTGATCTCGATCTCCAGGCGATGGGCCGGAAGCCCCGAGACTTCGAGCGCGTAGCGGATTTCGCTCAGCACGTCGCGCTGGTGGAATTGCTGCGGCGAGAAGTTGACGGCGACGCTGACGGCCTCCGGCCACTTCATGCATTCCATGCAGGCGCGGCGCAGGATCCAGCGGCCGAGATCGACGATCAGGCCCATGTCCTCGGCGACCGGGATGATGTCGACCGGCGAGACCGTGCCGCGCACCGGATGATTCCAGCGCAGCAGCGCCTCGCAGGTGGTGATCTTGCCGGACTTCAGATTGACCAGCGGCTGATAGAACAGCTCGAACTCCTCGTTGGCGAGCGCCTTGCGCAGGTCGAGCTCGAGGATACGGCGGGCCTCGACGGTCGCCGCCATCTCGTCGCGGAAGAAGCAGAAGGTGCCGCGGCCGTCGGCCTTGGCGCGGTACAGCGCCATGTCGGCGTTCTTGAGCAGCGTATCGGCGCTGGTGCCATCCGGCGAGGTCAGCGCGATGCCGACGCTGGCGCCGATCTCGACCAGATGGTTGTCGATGCGATAGCGCTCGCTCAGCCGCTCGACGATGCGGCGGGCGAGACTAGCTGCATCTTCGGGCGAGGAGATGTTCTGCTGGAACACGACGAATTCGTCACCGCCGAAGCGGGCGACGAAATCCTCCGGCCGCAGCATCTCGCGCAGGCGGTTGGCGACCGCACACAGCAGCTGGTCGCCGCAGGGATGGCCGAGCGTGTCGTTGACCTGCTTGAACTGGTCGAGGTCGACGAACAGCAGTGCGGAGAGCCGTGCGGCGCCATGCGAATTGGCCAACAGCCGCTCGATCTCGTCGCGGAAGCTGACCCGGTTGGGCAGCGCCGTAAGTTCGTCGTAGCGGGCGAGATGGCTGATCCGGGCTTCGGCGCTTGTGCGTTCGGTGATGTCTTCCAGCAGCAGCACCGTGCCGCCGCCGGTCATCGGCTGGAACGTCCAGGCCAGCGTGCGGCCGCGCGCCTGATCCGGATCGGCGGTGACGATCTCGCAGATTCGCGCCTTCTCGATCTCGGACAGGATCTGATTGCCGCTCTCCGCCGAGATCGACCCGGCCGCGACGCAGGCCGAGGCGATGTCGGCGGCCGTGGCGCCGCGCTTGACGAGGTCCTCGGGCAGCGCCATCAGCTCGCTGAAGCGATGGTTCATCACGGCGAGGCGCCGATCGGCGCGAAACATGCACAGGCCGTGCGGCATGTTGTTGAGCGCAGTGTCGAACTGGCTGGCCAGCGCGGATTCGCGGAAGCTCGAGGTCAGCGCCTTGACGAAGATCGCGTGCAGGCTGAGGTTGATGTTCTTCAGCGCGATGAAGAACAGCACGAGCAGGATCGCGAGCCCGATATAGTAGAATCCGCCGTGCAGCAGCAAGGCGAGCGACATCGGACCGCAGGCGAGCGCGACGTGCCACTGCACGACCCTGGGCTGGCCGTAATTGCGGGCGGCGCCGCCGGCGGTGTAGCCGACCGTAACGGCGACGCAGAGCATGTTCGCGACCGCGTCGTCGTTGTTGAAAATCACGACGAAGCACCACATGCCGATGACCGCGGCATAGACGAGCGCGCCGAACCAATAGCGCGGCTCCAGATGCTTGGCCTGCTGGAACGTCAGGCCCGGCACGCGGTTTTCGTAGGGCCGCATCTGAAACGCGCGCCCGGTGCCGATGGCAATGATCAGAAACGCGATCGGCCACAGCAACACGTCGCCGGTCTTCAGCGCAGTCATCACCGCGGCCACGGCCGCGGAAGCCGAGCCGAGGAAGATAGCCCAGAAATTCTGCACCATAGAGTTGATGAGAGCGGCGTAGAGTATCGGCTCCAGCTCGTCTCGATCACTCTGCTTCTGGTCGGCCAGCTGCATTGGCTAGTTACGCGTCCTGTTTGGCGCGTAGTCTTACCCAGCCCAGATGAAGCCTTTCTGAGGGAACATCGTTAAAGTCGAGTTGTTTTTCGGCAATAGCGAACCTGTTTCTGCTGATATTTCAAGCAGCTAGGTAAGTCTTGCCGAGCGCAAGGTGAAGGAAAGCTTGCTTTCCTCACCTAACGCGAAAAAATCGGCGCTTTTTTTCGACAACATCGCGCGTCTGAACACGCAGTCTATTGACCCGCCGTCGAGGACAATAGCGGCGACCATGCCGGGTCGGAGGCGAAGCCCGGCGTCGGCACCTTCAGCTCGTTGCGACCGGAGATGTCGACGGAGTACAGCGACGGCCCGCCATTGCCGCCGGGGTCGCGGAAGAACATCAGCACGCGGCCGTTGGGCGAGAAGGTCGGGCCCTCATTGTGGAAGCCGGAGGTGAGCAGCCGCTCGCCGCTGCCATCAGGCTTCATGACGCCGATCGAGAACTGCCCACCGCCCTGCCTGGTGAAGGCGATGTAATCGCCCTTCGGCGACCACACCGGAGTCGAATAGCTGGCGTTGGTGTCGTCCTTGGAGAAGGAGATGCGCTGCGCCTGTCCTCCGCCCGCGCCCATCACGTAGATCTGCGACCTGCCGCCACGATCGGACTCGAAGCAGATGCGGGTGCCGTCCGGCGAGTAGGACGGCGAGGTGTCGATCGCCGGCGTGTCGGTGAGGCGCGTGGTCGAACGCGAACGCAGATCCATCACGAACAGGTTGGAATTGCCGCCCTGCTGCAGGCTCATGATGACGCGCTGGCCGTCCGGCGAGAAGCGCGGCGCAAAGGTCATGCCGGGGAAGTTGCCGACGATCTCGCGCTGGCCGGTCTCGATGTTGAAGAGATAGACCTTCGGATCGCCCTGGCCGAACTCCATGTAGGTGATCTCTTGCGAGCTCGGCGAGAAGCGCGGCGTCAGCACGAGGTCGGAGCCGCGCGTCAGATAGCGCACATTGGCGCCGTCCTGGTCCATCATCGCGAGCCGCTTGACGCGGCGCTCCTTCGGCCCGCTCTCGTCCACGAACACCACGCGGCTGTCGAAATAGCCCTTCTCGCCGGTCATCCGCTCGTAGATCTGGTCGGAGATGATGTGGGCGATGCGCCGCCAATATTCCGGCGAGGTGAAATATTGCTGGCCGGCGAGCTGCTGACCGGAGACCACGTCCCAGAGGCGGAATTCGGCCTTGAGCCTGCCGTCCGGCTGCCGCGTCATGCGGCCCGTGACGAGGGCCTGCGCGTTGATGGTCTTCCAGTTCTGGAATTGCGGCGCGACGTCGATGTTGCTGATGCGCTCGATGAAGGCGGCCTGGTCGATCGGCGCGAACAGGCCTGAGCGCTTGAGATTGTTGGTGATGACCTGCGTGACGCCGTTGCCGACGTCGCCGTCGGACGGCGAGCCCGGCAGGAAGTTGGTGATCGCGATCGGGACCGGCTGGAATTCCGTGGGATCGATGCGAAGGCGTGGCTGCCCCTGGGCGAAACCGTGTCCACCCCCGAGCATCGCGAGTGCCGATCCGGTGACGGTCATGAAACGGCGGCGGTTCATCGAACGGGCATCATTCATCACAAAATTCTTTTGTTCGGATGTCACAACATATCTTTCAGACCGAAAGTCATCGGAATGAGCTTCCAGCTCTCGTACTGCTGCTTCGGCATGAACGAATAGACCTGGCACTGCACGATGGCGCGCTTGGCGCTCTCCGCCACCGCCTGGGCGATCGACCGCGACGGTCCTCGCACCGCGACGACGATCGGCTCGGCCGCCAGCGATCCGTCAATCTTCATGGGAATGTCGATGTCGGCTTCATACTGGTCGGCGTCTTGCCCGTTATAGGTCGGCGTGAAGCAGCGCTTGACCGCGCCCTGGAATGCACCGCGCCAGGTCGCGACGTTGTTGGCGGCAGTCCCGGTCGCCGATCCCAGCGACGCCGACGCATTCAGCGCCGAGCCGGCGAGTTCGTGCCGGGTCGCGGAACGCTTGTCGAGGTCGCGCTGGATCTGCGCGGGGTCGAAGGTGCGCTCCTTCGGTTTCGGCTGCTGCTGCGGCTGCACCGCCGCGACCTTCTGCTCGACCGGCTTGGGCGGCGGCTTCTTGGTGTCCAGCTTCTTCTGGAGCTCGGCGATCGGATCTTCCTTGGCCGGATCAGGCTTCTTTTCCTGCGGCTTCGGCTCTTCCTTCGGCTTTGCCTCGGCGACAGGCTTCGGCGGCTCGGGCTTCTTCTCGACCGGTTTCTCGACGGGTTTTGGCGGCGGCTCGGGCGTCGAGTTGGTCTTGATCAGCTCTTTCTTCTCGGTGACCTTGCCGACGGCGTCTTCCTCGGGCTTTGCTTCCGCGATCTTCTCGACCTTGGGCTTCGGCTCTTCCTTCTTGCCGGTCTTCTGCCCCGCCATCATCTTGGCGAGCTGATCGGTGGAGATGATGTCGACCGGAAGCGACTCCTCCGGCGCGATGTAGGCCTTGCTGCTAAAGGTGACGAGGCCCCATCCCAGCACGAGGACGTGGAGAGCAATCGACGCAACGAGTGTTTTGTCGACCTTCACCTTCACGGCTTACCCCTGATCCGCTTCCGTGACGAGAGCGAGCTTCTTGAAGCCCGCGCCGGACAGCAGGCCCATCACCCTGGCGACCGTCCCGTAATCGGCCTTCTTGTCGGCACGGAGATAGATGCGTTCCTCGAGCCCGCCGCGGGCGTCCGTGATCGCCTTGAGCTTCGGCACCAGCTCGTTGATCGCGATCTCGGCGTCGTTGATGAACACCTTGCCCTTGATGTCGACCGACATCTGGATCGGTTTCTGGTCGTTCTGCTCAAGGCTCTTGGCCTGGGTCTGCGGCAGATCGAGCGGCACGCCGACGGTGAGGAGCGGTGCCGACACCATGAAGATGATGAGCAGCACCAGCATCACGTCGACCATCGGGGTGACGTTGATCTCGGCCATGACCGGCTTGCGCCGGCTACGGCGCCCGCCGCCTCCGGACGAACTCGCGACGTTCATGCCCATGGTCTGATGCCCAAATTGCCCTTCACACTATACATGCCGTCATACATGCCCTCCGTCAGCCCCGCTCGTCGATCTGACGTGACAGAATGGCGGAAAATTCATCGGCGAAGCCTTCGAGCCGCTGGGCCTGCCGATTCACCTCGGACGTGAACTTATTGTAGAAGATAGTGGCAGGAATGGCGGCGATGAGACCGACGGCGGTCGCAAACAGCGCCTCCGCGATGCCGGGGGCCACCACCGCCAGAGAGGTGTTTTTCGACGCCGCGATCGACTGGAAGCTCGACATGATGCCCCAGACCGTGCCGAACAGGCCGACGAAGGGGCCGGCGGAGCCGACCGTCGCGAGCACCAGGAGCCGGCGTTCCAGCCGCTCGACCTCGCGCGCGATCGAGACGTTCATCACCTTGTCGATGCGCATCTGCAAGCCCGCGACCGAGCGGGCATGGCTCTCGAAGGAACGCTTCCATTCGCGCATCGCCGCCACGAAGCAGGCCGCCATGGAATGGGTCGGCTTGGCCGAAAGCGTGCGATAGAGCTCCTCGATCGACTCGCCGGACCAGAAGGCCTGCTCGAAACGATCCATCGAGCGCCGTGTGCGCGCGTAAAGAAAGATCTTGTCGATGGCGATCGCCCAGACCCAGACCGAACAGGACAGAAGTCCCAGCATCACCGCCTTCACGATCCAGTGAGCCTGCCAGAACAGCGCAATCAGCGACACGTCGGCGGAGGCAGCAACCGGAAGGGCTGACTGAGCCACGTCGGCCGGATTCATAAGCAGTATCCTCTCAAGGCGATCGTTACCTAATGTCCTTCGGCCAGCAAATGGCTGCCGGTGTCCTCTAACAGCCGCGCTAGAACCCGCGCGGCCGGCAAGCCCGCTCAAAGCCTTGTCTTTTTGGGGTGCAGGGCTCGTCCAAAGGCTCTCCAAAGCCGGCCGCCTGCATTCCCCGCCAAGATGTCAAAACTAAGGGCCTCGACACGGCTTCGGGCGCGACTGTCCGCAATTACCAGAGCCCGGCGTTGGTTAATGCGGGGTTACCGGCAGCGAATTTGGCCGCGGGAAAGGCAGGCAGCGCAGGGGGATGGGGGCGGCGGGGTCCGCTGCGTCCGGGACGCGAGAGTTCCGCTTCCTCCCGCAGACAGCACGAGGAGGGGCCGCTCCATGCCTGCAGGAACCAGCCCTCGCCCGGAAAAGTTGTCCCGGAAATTCATCTTTGGCGAGGTTTTGCCATGAGCATCAACCCCAAAACGACCGCCGCGATCGGCGATCACCCCCTGCACCCCATGCTGATTCCATTCCCCGTCGCCTTCCTGGTCGGCGCGCCGATCGCCGACCTGGCCTTCATCGGAACCGGCGATGCTTTCTGGGCCCGCGCTGCGATCTGGCTGATCGGGGCCGGCATCGTCATGGCGCTCGTCGCTGCCGTGGCCGGTTTTACCGACTTCTTAAGCGAGCCCCGAATCCGCAGCCTCGAAGATGCCTGGTATCACATGGTCGGCAATCTCGCGGCGGTCGTGCTGGCGCTGGTCAATTTCTATCTCCGCTACGCGCAAGGCACTGAAGCTGCGGTGAAGCCGTGGGGCGTGGTG
The DNA here is from genome assembly GCF_004212635.1 of Bradyrhizobium genosp. SA-3. Classification (GTDB taxonomy): domain Bacteria; phylum Pseudomonadota; class Alphaproteobacteria; order Rhizobiales; family Xanthobacteraceae; genus Bradyrhizobium. Next base: position 9,285 of record NZ_PSRT01000080.1, read on the forward strand.
CTGTCGCTCATCGTCGTCGGCATCCTCCTGTTCACGGGATGGAAGGGCTGGGAGATGGTGCACCGGCATCACGTCGCGGTGCTGGACGCGCCAGGCCAGACCAGCTCGGAGCCGGTCATGCCGCCTCATGGCGGCGAGAGCCACCGGCGGGCCGCCTGAGCGAGGCGCGCATCAAGCGGTCAGCGCCGCAGCGCCGCTTTCCGTGGGACTACGTGCTTGCATAGCAGGCATTCACGACCATATGCTCAATCATCGAGCTTCGGCCGACTGCTTTGGCCGGAATCTCCTGGCAAAGCATCTCGTTCACGACCCCGCGGTGGCACGCCATCAGCGGGGTTTTTCGCAGGCGGCCGACTTTAGCTCGGCCGGAGCGAATCCCGCATCCTCTTGGTTCAAGGTCCTTCCGAAAACATGTCGCCCAATACCGCCGCCGACGACCAGCACGACGACATCATGTATCCCTCCGCCCTGCCGTTTCTCCTGGTCCATCTCGGCTGTTTTGCGGCGATCTGGTCAGGCATCGATTGGCAGGCCGTCGCGATCTGCGTCTCACTTTATTGCGTACGGATGTTTGCGATCGGAGCCGGCTACCACCGTTACTTCTCACATCGGGCGTTTGCGACCAGCCGGGTGTTTCAGTTCATCCTGGCCTGCCTCGCGCAGAGCAGCGCGCAGAAGAGCGTTTTGTGGTGGGCGGCCAAGCATCGGCACCATCACCTGCATTCCGATACCGAGACCGACGTGCATTCGCCGCGTCACCGCGGCTTCCTCTACAGCCACCTCGGCTGGATTTTTTCGCGGCAACACGACACGACCGATCTCGCGAAGGTCGGCGATTTTGCCGCCTACCCGGAGCTGATGTGGCTGCATCGGCTGGAGCTGCTGCCGGCTTTCGCGCTTGCAGCGCTCTGCTTCCTGGCGGCGGGCTGGTCAGGTCTCGTCGTTGGCTTCCTCTGGAGCACGGTGCTGCTCTATCACGCGACCTTCTGCATCAATTCCCTCGCCCATGTGCATGGACGCAAGCGTTACGTGACGGGTGATGATTCCCGCAACAACTGGCTGCTGGCATTGTTCACGCTGGGTGAGGGCTGGCACAACAATCACCACGCCTACCAGAGCAGCGTGCGACAAGGCTTCCGCTGGTGGGAGATCGACGTGACCTATTACGTCCTGAAAGTCTTGTCGTGGATCGGCGTCGTCTGGAACATGAAGGCACCGCCCGAACAGGTGCTGCGCAACGAGCAGCCGCTCGGCGCACGGGTCATCAATCGGGCGGCCCGCGAGCTTGCCGGACGGTTCGATGCGCAGACGCTCGCGCACGCGATCTCCTCGGCGCGGCGCCGGGCCGACCTCGCCCAGCTGCAACTGCCGACGCTGCACGACATCCTCAATCGCGCACATGAAGGCGTCGATGCGCTGACGCATCTGCATCTGCCGAAGATACCGACCCGGGACGAGTTTCTCGCCGAGGCCAAGGCGATGTTCGCGCGAACACGATCGCTCAACGAGATCGTGGACCACGCCTACGAACACTTCCTGGCGTCGGTTCGCGCGCAGCTCGCGACCACGACCTGAACGTCGCGACTGACCGCCGCGCGCGTCCAAAACCAAACCGCCCGCCTGCGGGTTGCGCAGGCGGGCGGCTCGGGGCCATCAGGACTTTGGGGGCATGCGCCTGAAGGCTTTGAGAGGTTTCAGTTGCCGGATCAGCCCTGCTGCTGGTCAGTGGGCGGCGGGGTCGGACGCGTCTTGTGCTGCGCCATGAACTGGTCGAACTCTTCCTTGTCCTTGGCGTGACGCAGCCGGCTCAGGAAATCCTTGAACTCGCGCTGCTCTTCCTCGAGCCGCTGCAGCGTCTCGGCGCGATATTCGTCGAAGGCGCGGTTGCCGGATGACGGCGGGCCGAAGCCAAAGCCGAAGCCACGGCGCTCCATGCGATCGCGCATGCGGTCCATCTTGTACTGCATCCTCTCCATCTTGTTCTGCCAGCGATCCTGGTGGCTCCAGCACGACATTCTTCTGCTCCCGAGTGTGAAAAAGAGAAGGGCAAGTCCGATCGGCCACCAGATGATGAAGCCGAGAATGGTCACGGCGATCCAGCCGGGATGCCAGGGCGTCTCGAGCATGTGAGGACGTTGGTACTGTTGGTATTGGTCCGAGGGGCCGCGCCATCGATTGACATCAGCGGTGTAGGCCATTTCCCATCTCCATCACGGCATCAGCGCCGTTGTGAATGTAAATAACATTTACATAGCTAGAACATCCCGCGATTTTGTCAAGCCGGCCGCAAGACAGGCCCGCGGAATTATTTGCGCAACTTTATTTCGGCTTGCCCCAAGGACCGCCGGGCGGCACCCCAGAACCGGAGGACGCCTCCGGTGGCACCGGCGGCGGCTCGGCGCTCTTCGCTGGCGGACGGCGGTCGGTCGGGAAGCCGAGGCCGCGCAGATAGATTAGCACCTCGGCCTCTAACAGCTCGTCCGGCGACATCGGCAGTTTTCGTCGCGCGGCGTCGCCACGCGAGAACAGCGAGGCCACGCCATGTGCCATCGACCAGATGTGCAGCGCCATCATCATCGCGGGCGGGCGGGGCGTGCCGGGTGGCGTCAGCGCGGCGAGGCGCTCGGCGGCGGCGCGGATGACGCCGAATGCGCGTTCGCCCGCGGCCATCAAAGCCGGATTGGCATCGACCGGCAGGCCCGATTCGAACATCGCGTTGTAGAAGGCGGGCTCCTCGCGGGCGAAGGCCAGATAGGCCTTGCCGACGCGTTCGAACGCGGTGACCGTGTCGGGACGCCCGTCGTCCCAGGCCGCAGTGAGACGTGCCTCGAACTGCTCGAAGCCGCGCTGGGCGATCGAGGACAACAGCTCGTCGCGGTCGCGGAAATGCCGGTAGGGCGCCGCCGCGCTGACCCCGGCCATGCGCGCGGCATCGGCAAAGGTGAAGCCAGCCGCGCCTTTCTCGGCGATCAGCCCGAGAGCGGCCTGCAACAGGGCTTCCTTCAGATTACCGTGGTGATAGCCGCGCTCCGCGCGGCCTTGCTCCTTGCGCCAGCTCATGTGAACGGCTTTTACATGAGCCGGGCGTGAAGGTCACTAGCGGGGATGAGGCGTAATCATCCCCGTACTTCCACGGTCATGCCGGGCCGATGCATCAGCATCGAGCCCGGAAACGCGTTCGCCCGAAGCTACATCTGCGGAAGGGGCAGCACGGGCATGACTTCGATCGCCTCGCCCGGGAAGATCGCGAAGTGCGGATGGTTCTCGAACAGCTTGGCAGCTTCCTCTTGCGAGGCAGCCCGCACCACAGTGAAGCCGGTCAGCGCATTGCTGACCTCGGTGATGCCGCTCGCGTCGATCCTGCGGGTCTTGCCGAGCGGGCCGCCGATCTCGACGATGACGGCCTTGTGCTTCTCGACCCAGCCGTGCCAGGCGGCCATGCCCTCCTGTTCCCTTGTTTTCCGTTCGGCCTCGGGCAGCGCGCGCCAGGCCGCCATCTTCGGGCCGTTCATGCTGCCGAGATAGACGGCGAGGAATTTGTGTTCGGTGTTCATCGGTTCTCTCCTTGTTGATCGATTGACGTCAGCCACGATTTCATCGCGAGCCGCTGTGGCTACCTCTTCAGGTCGTCGAATCCGGCGGCGGCCTGCTGCACGTCGGGCGGAAAGTCGCCCATCTCCTGCACCTGCCGGATCTCGATGATTTCGTTCGGCGAGGCCGGGCACTTCTTCGCCCAGGCGATCGCCTCGGCGCGTGAGGCGACCTCGATCATCCAGTAACCACCCAGGACTTCCTTGGCTTCAGTGAAGGGCCCGTCGGTCACGATAGGCACGCCGGTCGCAAAAGAGACACGCGCGCCCATCGAGGGCGGATGCAGGCCGTCGAGCGTGATCAGCACGCCGGCATCCTTCAGCGCCTCGTTGTAGCGCATCATCGCGGCAACGCGTTCTGGATCGAGCTGCACATCCGGCGGCGCGCTCTCGTAACCGAGCGGGATCATGAGCATCATGAATCGCATGGTGGTTCCTTGTTGCTCCTGGTCATTGCGGGGCGCGACGAAGTCCAGCCGGCCCGCATTCCCCTGTAAGACGAACGGCCTCTCGCCGCCCCGACAGCGGCGCAGAAAATATTTGGAGGCCGCGCCAGTGCGGCTGCGGCAGGCGCATTCGGGCCGGATCGGGATCGATAGGTTCGGCCTGGGGCCTTTCTTGCCGGAACGAAAGCGAAGTAAAAGGAGCCGGCGCTCACGCGCCCCCCTTCCCCGACACAGGACAGATCAGCCAATGCCGCCAGCCCCGCAAAAAGTCGCCCTCGTCACCGGAGCCGCGCGTGGCATCGGGCTTGCGACCGCGAAGAAGTTCCTCGCCGAGGGTTGGCGCGTGGCGCTGCTCGACATCGAGGGCGAGCTGCTCGGCCGCGCGGTCGCCGAGATCGGCCAAAGCGAGGCGACGCTGGCGCTGACCTGCGACGTCTCGGACAAGGCGGCGGTCGGCGCGGCGATGACCGCGGTCGAACGGCGGTTCGGCCGGCTGGATGCGCTGGTCAACAATGCCGGCATTGCCGTGTTCGCGCCGCTGATGGAGACGTCGGAGGCTGACTGGCGCCGCGTGCTCGAGGTCAACCTCACTGGCCCGTTCCTCTGCACCAAGGCGGCGGTGCCCTTGATGCGCGACGGCAATGGCGGCGCCATCGTCAACATCACCTCGATCTCGGCGGTACGCGCCTCGACGCTGCGCTCGGCCTACGGCACCAGCAAGTCGGGGCTGGCGCACCTCACCAAGCAGCTCGCGGTCGAGCTCGCCTCACTCAATATCCGCGTCAACGCGGTCGCGCCGGGTCCTGTCGACACCGCGATGGCGAAGCAGGTGCACACCAAGGAGATCCGCGCCGACTATCACGACGCCATTCCGCTCAACCGTTACGGCCTGGAAGAAGAGCTCGCGGAAGCGATCTACTTCCTGTGCTCGGCAAATGCGAGCTACATCACCGGCCAAATTTTGGCCGTTGATGGCGGCTTCGATGCGGCGGGTATCGGCCTGCCGACGCTGCGCGGCCAGCGGCGCAACGGGTAGGCGCGGGATTTGTAGGGTGGGCAAAGGCGCGCAAGCGCCGTGCCCACCATCTCTCCCGATTTGCGCCATAGGTGGGCACGCTTTCGCTTTGCCCACCCTACGATGTCGAGAGTTCGGAGAGTGCCATGCAACGCGCTGCTTTCACCAAAGTCTTAATGCTCGCGACAGCTCTGCTCGCCTCTGCGCCCGCGGCCGCCGAGATCCGCATCATCCAGTCGCCGGGCGGAGCGGTCGGGCCGTTTCTCGACCTGTTCGAGAAGGTGCGCGAGAGCGGCGAGCGCGTGGTGATCGACGGTCCTTGCCTGTCCGCCTGCACGCTGCTCCTCAGCATCGTGCCGGGCGAGCGCATCTGTGTCACCAAACGTGCGGTGCTCGGTTTCCATGCCGCGCGCTCGGTCGACGGGCGCGGGCGCTTCTATGCCGAGCCGGAAGCATCGGTCGCGGTGCTTGCCGCCTATCCCGGCCCGGTGCGTGACTGGATCAGCCGCCGTGGCGGCCTCACCTCGCGGTTGCTCTTGCTGAAGGGGCGTGATCTCGCCGCGATCTATCCGCGCTGCCGCTGACGAATTTGGCAGCCGCCGCTCTAATGGCCCTTGGCTTAGCTGGTCCGAGGCCATACGGCGGGTTCCCGTGCGCGCACGCTATGTGCGCACCGGGGTTATTCGCCATCACGCGCTGGCTGCCTTCAAAAGAGAGTCTGGATCACCGGCACCAGCTTCATGCTGGCGCAAATGAGCATCCCCCAAAGAGCAAAGTTGATCTGTAGCGCCGTCGCCATCGGTCGCTCCCCTTCCAAGTGACGTCCATCCCAGTTTGTAGATTTTATGAATCACAAATAGCGATTCTAACGTGCAGATCACAGCCCAATATTGCGTCAATTGTTGTGCGATGCGGTCCGCATCGTTTCACGAAGCGGCCTCACTGCTCGCGCAAAGTGATGCGAATCGTGAGTTCATTGCTCGGCCATGCCGGCCAACTGGTTTGCCTTAAGTTCCATTTCACCGACGCGATGCAAGTTTTCCCACGCGGATCTTGCCCATCGCGCACCGAACTTTGGGTCCGGCATGATGCGACATGGCTTGATCTTGCTCACTTTCTGCACAACGCTGCTTGGATGTGCAGTCGCACCGGCGCAGGAGCGTCGTCCGATCGCATGGGACGGCCTCGGCCAAGACCCCAACAAAGGCCCGAACCGCCCTCATATGGCGAAGCGGCGCGCAACGAACCCCGCGCCCGCGGCAAGTGATCCCAATCAGGAGCGGGAACGAGTGCTCGGCACCTTGCGTCCGTACTCCGACGCGTGGTGGGCGGTCCATGACGAGATCGAAGCGGAGAACGACAGGCAGCTCGGCACCAAGCTCGTGATCTGCCCTCGCTGCGTGCAACCGTCGCCGCCGGACGGGGACGTGACCGGATCAACCCGGTGAGAGGGTAAACGGCCGATCCGCGCCTGACGGAAAGACTCTACACTCCCTACGACTCATTATGTGTCCCCTCTCCCGCGGCTTTGGAGAGAGGGGATCACATTTCAATCAATCATGTGAGCGGTCGCGCCCGTCACATTCCTTCCGCCGGGCAGTTCACCATCCAGGGAATGCCGAACTTGTCGACGCACATGCCAAAGCCCTTGGCCCAGAACGTCTTGCTGAAGGGCATGGTGACGCTGCCGCCGTCGGCGAGCGCATTGAACTTGCGCTCGCCATCCGCGGGGTCCTTGACCGTGATGGAGATCGAGAAGCCCTGCGGCTTGTGAAAATGCTCGGGCGGCGCATCGGAGCCCATCAATACGCTGCCGTCGGGCAGTGACATCCGCGCATGCATGATCATCTTCTCGCGACCTGGCGAGGCGGGCACCTCCGGCGGCGCATCCGATGCGCGCATCATTGCATCAATCTTGCCGCCGAGAACCTTGGCGTAATGGTTGAACGCCGCTTCGCAGGTGTCCTGATAGAACAGATAGGGATTGAGCATCGTTTCTCTCCTTTTCATTGGTAGTGAGGCCTATTGCTTCTCGGTGAGCTTCTTCAGGCTGGCGAGTCCGGCCTCGAAATCCTTGCCGATCATGCTGTCCATGTTGATGAACACTTGCATCACTTTGGACAGGAAGGGGGCCGGACCGGACATCGCCCATGTGACCAGTGTGGCATCGCCTTGCGGCACAAAGGTGAACTCGGCGCTGTTATGGCCTTCGAACGGGCGCTCGAAATCGAGCTTGATGCGGAGCCTCGAAGGCGCGTTGGCCTCGAGGATCTCCATGTGACCGGCGCCAACATTGTTGTTCCCGTCCCAGGCATATGTCGCGCCCTTGCCTTCCGCGGTTCCTCCGAAGGTCCGCTTCATGGCGGGATCGCGGCTCTCATAGGGTGACCAGGCGGTCCAGCGGCGGAAATCGGCCACCACCGGATAAATCGCATCGGCCGGCGCTTTCACGGCGAGACTGCGCTCGACGCGGAATGTGTCGGGTTTCGTCAGGGCAAAGACGAGCACGGCCGCAATTCCGGCCGCGAGGACGATGGCAATGACGGCAATGGCTTTCAGCATGGATGGCTCCCGGGATACGGGCGTAGGACGAACGAGGGAGACCTCGGCCGACAAGACCGAAACGAAATTTTTGGCGGCTTCTCTCACCGGTCATTCCGGGGCAGTCCGCAGGACTGAACCCGGAATCTCAAGATTCCGGGTTCTCTCTTCGGGCGCTCTGGAATGACGCGAAGCCGCGTCACTTCGCCTTGGCGCTTTCCTTCGGCTTCGGCTGGCTGTCCCGGATCAGGCGATCGAGATGCATGCGGATGTGGGCGGCTTCCGCGGAGGTGTTGGCGAGCGCAATGGCGCGGTCGAAGGCGATGCGGGCCTCGTCGTTGCGGCCGAGCTGCATCAGGAAGGCGCCGCGCACGCCGTAGAAATGGAAATAGTTGGCAAGCTTCGGCGCCAGCGGCTCGATCAGCTCGAGTGCGGCCTGCGGTCCGCGCACCTTGGAGACCGCGACCGCGCGGTTGAGCGTCACCACCGGCGAAGGCTGCACCACTTCGAGCGCGCCGTAGAGCAGGTCGATCTGCGTCCAGTCGGTCTCCTCCGGCGCCGATGCGCGCGCATGCAGCGCGGCGATCGCCGCCTGGATCTGATAGGGCCCGCTGCGGCGGTGGCGCATCGCCTTGTCGATCAGGGCGAGGCCCTCCGCGATCATGGTGCCGTTCCACTGCGAACGATCCTGGTCCTCCAGCAGGATCAGCGACCCGTCCGCGGCAAAGCGCGCGGCGCTGCGCGCATGTTGCAACAGGATCAGCGCCGTCAGGCCCATGATCTCCGGCTCGCTCTGGAACAGCCGCAACAGCAGCCGCGCCAGGCGGATCGCCTCCTCGCACAGCGGCTTGCGAAGCTCTGCGGTATCGCCGCTCGCCGAATAGCCTTCGTTGAAGATCAGGTAAATCATCGCCGCGACGCCGGCGAGCCGCTCGGATCGCTCGACCGCGCCGGGTGCTTCGAAGGGTACGCCGGCGTCAGCGACCTTCGCCTTGGCGCGCGTGATGCGCTGCTCCATCGCAGCTTCCGAGACCAGAAAGGCGCGCGCGATCTGCTTCACCGTGAGACCGGAGACGATGCGCAGCGCCAGCGCGATCTGCTGCGTCGCCGGCAGTTGCGGATGGCAGCAGATGAACATCAGCCGCAAAATGTCGTCGCGGTAGTGCGAGCCGTCGAGCCGCTCGGCAAGCGCCCCTTCGGCGTCGTCGAGATCGGAGATCGCCTGGTCGTCCTCCGGCAGCGGCTGCTGCTTGCGGGCGCGGCGGACCTCGTCGATCGCGACGTTGCGGCCGACCATGATCAGCCAGGCCGCGGGATCGCGCGGCGGCCCGTTCTGCGGCCAGGTTTTCAGCGCGCGCAGACAGGCGTTCTGAAAAGCCTCCTCAGCGGTGTCGAGATCGCGGAAATAGCGCAGCAGCGCGCCGACCGCCTGGGGGCGCGCCGAGGTCAGCGCTGTCTCGATCCAGGCGGTATCGGCCTCGCTCACGTCAAATTCCCTCCGGGCCTGAACACGCCGACGGGACGCACCTCATAGGCACCGCCGGGATTGGCAGCGCCGAGCTCGCGCGCGACGTCGAGCGCGTCGTCAAGGTTCTTGCAGTCGACGATATAGAAGCCGAGCAGCTGCTCCTTGGTCTCCGCATAGGGGCCATCAAGCACCAGCGGCGGGTCTTCCTTGCGCAACGTCGCCGCCGCAGTGGTCGGCAGCAGCCGCGCCACCGGCCCGAGCCGGCCCTGCTGTGTGAGCTTCTCCTGCACCACGGCGAGCTTCTTCATCACGGCCTCGTCCTGGTCCTTGCTCCAGGAGCCGACGAAGTCCTCATCGTGATAGCAAAGAATGGCGTAAAGCATGGGCGACACTTTCCTCGTCTGTTCTAAAGACGCGCCAATATGCCCCGCCCCGACAGGGCTGCGGAAAAAATTTGCAAGAAAAATCCGGCAGATCGTGCCAAGGAGGGCCTTCTCAAGCGGAACTCGATGAGGCACTTCGAATGACCAAAGGCACACTGGCCGTCCTGATCAACAGCACGCAGCAGAACTGGCTGCCGGAGCGCTGGAAGGCCCGGTTCGACGCGGTCTGCGGCGGCCGCCGCGTGGTGCTGCTGCCCGATTCCGCCCTTGATCCGGCCGAGGTGCACTATGCCGCCGTGTGGAAGCCGGTGCCGGGCGATCTCGGTGCGTTCCCCAATCTGCGTGCGATCTTCAATCTCGGCGCCGGCGTCGACGCGCTGATGGCCGACGAGAGCCTGCCCGATGTGCCGCTGGTGCGCGTCGCCGTGCCCGACCTGACCAACCGCATGACCGAATATGTCGTGCTGCATGTGCTGATGCACCATCGCCAGGAGCTCTATTTGCGCCAGTGCCAGCGCGAGAAGCGCTGGGAGCCGACATATCAATGGCCGGCGAGCGCGGTCACCGTTGGCGTCATGGGGCTCGGCACGCTGGGCACTGATGCGGCCGATGTACTGCGCCGGCTCGGCTTCCGCGTCACCGGCTGGAGCCGCAGCCCGCGCACGATCGAGGGCGTCGAATGCTTCCACGGCACGGACGGAATCGACGCGTTCCTGCGCGCGACCGACATCCTGGTCTGCCTGCTGCCGCTGACGCCGGACACGCATGGCATCCTCAACCGCGACGCCTTCACCAAGCTCAACCGCAACAGCCCGCTCGGCGCGCCGGTGCTGATCAATGCCGGCCGCGGCGGCTTGCAGAACGAAGCCGACATCCTGGCCTGCCTCGACGACGGCACGCTGGGCGCCGCCTCGCTCGACGTCTTCGTCCAGGAGCCGCAGCCGGCAGACAGCCGATTCTGGACCCATCCCAAGGTGCTGCTGACCCCGCACAATGCGGCCGACACCGACGCGGACGCGATCTCGGCCTACGTCGCCGAGCAGATCGCGCGGTTCGAGGCGGGCGGCGTGCTGGAGAACGTGGTGGATCGGGTCAGGGGGTATTAGGGCTCGCCTGGTTGGAAGAGGCACGACCGCGCCTCACCCTTGATGTCGTCCTGGCGAAAGCCAGGACCCAATTACCCCACGGAGAAGTTGCGGCGTACTTCCTGGGCTAATGGGTCCTGGATCTGCGCTCCGCCCTGGACAACGCTACGCGTTGCCAAGAGCTGCGCTTGTCCAGGACGACGCAAACATACTCGGATGTCGTCCCGGCCTAGTGCGCAATTGCGCACGGGGGGCTGGGACCCATACCGCGGCATCTATCGATTGTGGTCGGTATCAGTACCAACACCGAGTCTTCGCCAAACGACGGCCTGTGGTTATGGGTCCCGGCCTCCGCCGGGACGACACCGTTGGTTTGGCAATCGCCCGCACACCGCAACCACCATCCTCCTCCCCCGTTCACCCTCTCTTAGCGAGAAGTTGATAGGCGTTGTTAATCAACGCTCAACGAATGAGTCGGACATGCGGGCAAACCTCGGCCTCAGGATGCGGATCACGGTTGCGCTGGCGGTGACGGCGGCGGCGACCGCCCTGTTTGCCGTGCTCGGGGCGATGTGGATCATCGCCGGGATCATCGACCGGGCCGACCAGCGCGAGCTGCGCAGCCATTACGATGCGCTGCAATCGCGCATCGCCGAGGAATCGCATCGCGCCGCCGCGATGAGCGCCGTAGTCGCGTCGATGCCGGCGACGCAAGAGGCCATGGCGAAGCAGGATCGCGAGGCGCTGGTGCGCCTGTTCGGACCGGTCTTTGCCGCGACCAAGTCGGACTACGGCGTCGATCAGTTCCAGTTCCATGTGGCGCCGGCGACCTCGTTCCTGCGGGTACACCAGCCGCCGAAATTCGGCGACGACCTCTCCGGCTTTCGCAAGACGGTCGTCGTCGCCAACCAGGACCGCAAGGTCGTGGTCGGTCTCGAGGGCGGTGTGGCCGGCCTCGGCATCCGCGGCGTGGTGCCGATCGCGCAAGCCGGCAAGCATCTCGGCACGGTCGAATTCGGTCTGACCTTCGGCCAACCTTTCTTCGACGACTTCAAGGCCAACCGCCATGTCGACGTCGCCTTCCATCTCGCCGACGGTTCAAGCTTCAAGCTGTTCGGTGGCACGCTGAAGGGCAAGAGCTTCTTCGATGCGGCCGATTACGGCCGCGCCACCGGCGGCGACTTCACGGTGCGGCAGGCCAAGCTCGACACGACGCCGGTCGCCGCGTTGCTCGGACCGATCAAGGATTTTTCCGGCAAACCGCTCGGCGCGGTCGAGCTGGTGATGGACAATGCCGACTACGAGGCCTCGGCCGACCGCGCCTGGATGCTCGCAATCGGGATCGCCGCGCTCGGGCTCGTGCTGGCCGCGATCGTCGGCTATCTCATCGCTCGCAGCATTTCGCGCCCGATCATCTCGATCACGAGCGTGATGCGCGAGCTCGCGGACGGGCGTCTCGACGTTACCATTCCAGCCAGCAAAGCGAATGACGAGGTCGGCGCAATGGTGAAGGCCGTCGCGGTGTTCCGCGACAATGCCGTAAGCTTTAGCAAACTCCAGGCCGAGCAGCTCGAGGCCAAGGCACAGTCCGAAGCGGAGAAGCGGCGCGCTTTCGGAGCGCTCGCCGACAATTTCGAAGCCAGCATCCGCGACGTCGTCACCACGGTATCCTCGGCCGCAGTCGAGATGGAGCACACCGCGCGCTCGATGTCCGAGATCGTCGAGCAGTCACGGCAACAGACCCGCACGGTGTCTTCGGCCTCGGCGCTGGCCTCAGAGAACGTCCAGACGGTTGCGGCCGCCGCGGAAGAATTGTCCTCGTCCATGACCGAGATCAGCCGCCGCCTCGCCCATGCGACCGAGGTCGTCGGCAGGGCTGCGAGCGACGGGGAGCGGTCGAATGCACGCGTGCAGAGCCTTGCCGACGCCGCGCAAAAGATCGGCGACGTCGTCTCCTTCATCAACGGCATTGCGGGACAGACCAATCTGCTCGCGCTGAACGCGACGATCGAGGCGGCGCGCGCGGGCGAAGCCGGCCGCGGCTTTGCCGTGGTCGCCTCCGAGGTGAAAGCGCTGGCGACCCAGACCGCGAAGGCGACGGAGGAGATCGGCGCGCAGGTGACAGCGGTACAGGGAGAGACCATCGGTGCTGTCGACGGCATCCAGTCGATCTGTGCGACGATCCGCGAGGTCGACGAAATCTCGGCCGCGATTGCGGCGGCCGTCGGTCAGCAAGGCACGGCGACACAGGAGATCGCCCAGAACGTCCAGCAGGCCGCGGCTCGCACCGGCGAGGTCTCGCAAACATCTCCGGCGTCACCGCCGGTATCGCGGCGACCGGCACCGCGGCTGAGGAAGTGCTGGGATCGGCGATCGAGCTGTCAAAGCAGTCGCAGCGGCTGCGGGACGAAGTGGACCGCTTCCTCGCGCATATCCGCGCGGCGTAGCTGGGCGCGGGATTGCGCCACAACAATAGTGTCGTCCTGGCGAAAGCCAGGACCCATTACCCCAAGAGGAAGTTGCGAGTGACGGCGGCAACTCCGAGTCTTCACCAAACCACATGCGGTGGCTATGGGTCCTGGATCTGCGCTCCGCTTCGCTGTGCCTGTCCAGGACGACGTCGGGGAAGTAGCTCGCGTTACAAACTCCGTGTCATCCCGGCGGAGGCCGGGACCCATACCGCGTGATTCATCGATTGGGCGCGGTGAGAGTAGACTCGTCATCAAAAGTCTTCGCCTAACCACTCCCTGTGGCTCTGGGTCCCGGCCTCCGCCGGGACGACGTCGGAGAGAGATGGTACTGCTTCACGCGCACCGCGGCGGCTTAGCCCTTGGCCCCCACCATCACGTCGATCGCGCCGCTGACGATCGCCTCCAGCTCCTTGCGCGGGACGCGGGCGCGGGAACGGATGGCGATCGTGTGCACGGTCGCGGATGCGACTTGCGCCAGCACCGACGGGTCGGCGCTATCAGGCAGCTCGCCTTTCTCCTTGGCGCGGTGGAAGCAATTGGCAAAGGCCTTGTCGAGCTCGGTGAAACCTTCGAGCACCATGGCGCGGATCTCAGGATCACTCACCGCCTCGGAGGCCGCAGTCACCACCGTGAAGCAGCCGCGCGGACCAGTGTCGCCCGAGAGATAGATGTTCAGCGCGGAAGCGAAAATGCGCTCGAGCCGCTGGCGTACCGGCATCTCCTGACGAAAGATCTCCACCATCGATGCGCGCGCTTCCTCGCGATAGCGCCGGTAGCTCTTGATGTAGAGCTCGCGCTTGTCGCCGAAGGCGCCATAGAGGCTCGGGCGGTTCATGCCGGTGGCTTCGCTGAGATCGTCGAGCGAGGTCGCGGCAAAGCCCTGCTTGCGGAACAGGTCGAGCGCTCTGCCGAGCGCGACATCGGGCTGGTATGCACGCGGCCGGCCGCGGCGCTTGGGTCCGTTGGCAGCAGCTGGCGGTTTCGATTTTTGTACCATTTCGCAAATTAATCCTTGACCTACCCCATATTATGCAAGACAGTACAAAAATCAATCTGGCCAGGTTGAGCGACACCCAAAGGAATTGCCCAAGGAGGCTACAGATGGATCTCTATTTCTCGCCGCTCGCCTGCTCGATGGCGACCCGCGTCGCGCTGTATGAAGCTGGCGCCGAGGCGAACTATCTCGAAGTCGATCCGCCGACGAAGACAGTGCTGAACGACGGCTCCGACTTCCGCACCGTGAACCCGATTGGCCTGGTGCCGACGCTGCGCACCGACGAGGGCGTGGTGCTGACCGAGAACGCCGCGATCCTGCAATATGTCGCCGACCGATTCCCGCAATCCGGCCTCGGCGCCGCCGCGGGCATCGAGCGCACGCGGCTGCATCAATGGCTCTGCTTCATCGGCACCGAGCTGCACAAGGCCCTGTTCGTGCCCGTGCTCGACCGCAAGGCGCCGCAGGAAGCCAAAGCGTATGCCTTGGAGAAGAACCTGTCGCGGCTCGACTATCTCGACAATCATCTCAAGGGACGTGAATTCCTGCTCGACCATTTCAGCGTCGCCGACGCCTATCTCGTCACGGTCATCAACTGGACCATGGCGACGCCGCCGATCGAGCTCGCGAAATGGCCGAACCTGAAGACCTATTACGAGCGCCTGCGTCAGCGGCCCTCAATCGCGAAGGCGATCGCGGAGGAGTTCGAGCTGTACAAGGCCGAGCAGGCGCGGAAGAAGGCGGCGGCGTAAGCCTGAAGCATCGAAATGCCGTTCCGGCCGCTCAGCCGGGACGGCACGAATCTATCCGTAAAGCACCCGCGGCAGGATCGTGACGATGCCGGGCCACAATGTGAGCAGCAGCACGAAGCCGATCATGATCATGAGATACGGCATCGTCACGCGCGCGATGTAGCCGAGGCCGTCTTCGGTCAGGCCCTGGATCACGAACAGATTGAAGCCGACCGGCGGGGTGATCTGCGCCATCTCGACGGCGAGCACCAGGAAGACGCCGAACCAGACCTCGTCGAAGCCCGCCGCCTTCACGATCGGCAGCACGATCGGCAGCGTCATCACGATCATCGAAAAGCCGTCGAGGAAGCAGCCGAGGACGAGATAGAAGACGACCAAAGCCACGACCAGCATGAAAGGCGACAGGCCAAGCCCCTTGACGAAGGCAGCCACCGCCTGCGGGATGCCGAGGAAGGCAGCCGCGTTGCCGAGGATCGAGGCGCCGAGCACGATCAGCGCGATCATCGAGCAGGTGACGACCGAGCCGATCAGCAGGTCCCTCATCACCTGCTGCGACATCGCTCCTTGCGCCCAGGCGACCAGCGCCGCACCGAGCACGCCGACAGCTGCAGCTTCCGACGGCGTCGCAAGCCCGCCATACATCGATCCGAGCACGCAAGCGATCAGGAACAACGCCGGCGCGAGATCCTTCAGCGCCGCGAAGCGCTCGCTCCACGGTACCTGCGAGAGCTTTGCTTCCGTCTCGGGCACCATGGTGCCGTTGAGGCTGGTGTGCAGCATCACCCAGGCCATGAAGGTGGCGGCCAGCAGCAGACCAGGCAGCACGCCGGCGGTGAACAGCTTCAGGATCGAGACGTCGCCGAGCACGCCATAGATGATCATGATGTTGGACGGCGGAATCAAAAAGCCGAGCGTGCCGGCACCGGCGAGCGAGCCGATCGCAATGTCGCGGGAATAGCCGCGGCGCAGCAGCTCGTTCAGCGACATGCGGCCGATCACCTGCGTGGTCGCGGCCGACGAGCCCGAGATCGCCGCGAAAATGGTGCAGCCGATCACGTTCACATGCAGCAGGCGGCCGGGCAAAAGCCCGGCCCAGGGCGCGAGCCCCTGAAACAGCGAGCGCGACAGGCGGGTGCGAAACAACAGTTCGCCCATCAGGATGAACAGCGGCAGCGCCAGCAGCTCCTGGGTGGTCAGGATGTTCCAGGCGTATTGCGGCAACAGCTTGTCGAGCGGGATCGAGCGGAACATCGCGAGCAGCAGCGTCGCGGTGAGCGCCAGCGTCAGGCCGATCCAGACGCCGCAGGCCAGCAGCGCGAACAGGATCGCAAACAGGGCGACGACTTCGATGGTCATGTGATCCGCTGTCCGGGGATTGGCGCGTGGGCGATCATTCGACGGGCGAGGCCTTCATGCGGTGATCCTCCAGCGGCAGGCCGAGCATGGCCTGGATCGCACGTGCCAGGAACTGAAGCGTCAGCAGCAGCATGCCGAAGGTGACGACGGCTTGCGGAAGCCACAGCGGCGTATCGCTCGAGGTCGAGACCTGGCCGCGCACATAGGCGCCAAAGGCGAACTTCGCCATCGCCGAGGTCAGGAACGCCATGAAGGCGAAGCCGGCCGCCGCCGACAGGATCTCGAGCGCACGCTGCACCAAGGCTGGCGCGTTCTTGAGCAGCAGCACGACACGGATGTGACCGCCGACGCGCAAGGTCATGGCGGCGCCGAAGGTGAAGGACGCCGCCATCAGATAGGACGAGTACTCCCAGGCGATCGAGATCGACGGTGGGAAGAATGAAAAGAAGTTCGAGAGGAAGCGCGTGGCGACCTCGCACAGCATCAGCAGTGTCAGCATCAGAAGGCAGCCGCCGCCGATCCAGCCGTCGAGCCGGCCGAGGCGGTCGATGCCGTCGAGCAGGATGCGCAGCGGCGCCGGCGCCGCTGCATTGAGACTCTGCGGAGCCTCGGGCGAGACGCTCACCACGACGCCACCCTCAGCCACGCTTCATTTCGGCGAGATAGGCCCGCACCGGCTTGTCGGCTGCCGGCACGCGCTTGAGGAACGCATCGAGCTGCGGTGCGGTCTTGCTGCGGATGGCCGTCATCATCGCGTCCGAGACCGGCACAACCTCCATCCCGCCCTCCTTGAGACGGTTGAGGCTGTCGACGTCGGCCTTGAGCGAGTTGGCCCAGAATGCCGGCTCCATCTTCGCCGCGGTATCCGTAACGAGCTTCTGTTGATCGCTGGAGAGAGCCTTCCAGGAATCGAGATTGACGGTGAGCATCTGCGACGACCAGACGTGGTTGGTCGGGTAGATGTATTTCAGGAATTCCCAGAATTTTCCGTCGACCCCCGACACCGCCGAGGTGGAAACGCCCGAGACCGCACCCGACGCCAGCGCGGGAATCGTCTCGCCCCAGGGAATCATCACCGGCGCCATGCCGACCACGGCCAGCATGTCGACGGCGTTCTTGTCGGGCACGCGGATCTTGATGTTCTTCAGGCCCTCGACGTCGGCGACCTTGACCTTGAGGTGCAGATATTGCGTCGGCCACGGCACGATGTAGAGGATCTTCTGGTTGTTGCGGCCGGCGACCTTCTCGTATTCCGGCCGCACATATTTGTGCAGCACCTTCAGCTCGTCCATCGAGCCGCACAGGAAGGGGATGCTCTCGACGCCCATGAAGGGCTCGTCGCCGACCTGCTGGATGTTGAGGACGTCGGCGAGCGGCACCAGGCCGTCGCGTACGGCGCGCAGATGCTCGGGGCCCTTGAAGCCGAGCTGGCCGCCGGCCTTCACGGTGATCGCGACCGAGCCGCTGCTCTGCTTCTTCACCTCTTCCGCGAAGGCCAAAGCGTTCTGGGTGTGGAAATTGCCGTCGGGCCAGACCGTTGACATGTCCCAGCTGACCGTCGCCGCCCGCGCGCGGGTGGAGATGTGACCAGCGGCGAGCAGCGTCGCTGCGCCCGCGGTGAAGTTTCGTCGCGTGATCATTGCTCCCCTCCGTTTACCAAGCGTACTGACGCGTCACCGCACGTACCCATAAACTGCAACTGCATTGTCTGAAGACACGAAGCCGCTCTCGACGTCGTCCTTCACCGCCGCGCGCTCGCGCTTGCCGGGATCGCCAATGCCGGCGCCGCCCGGTGTCAGCACCACCAGCCGGTCGTCCGGCGGCACCTGCTGAAAGCCTTTTCCACGCAGCTTCTTGCCGGATTTGAGGCCGACATAGCCGGCCTCGCCGTCCCGGCCGCCATCGCGCCCGCGCGGCGGATGATCGATGCGATCGAACGCCGCCAGGATGTCGAACGGCGCATCGACGCCGCTACCGACCTCGATGATCTGACCGAGCCCGCCGCGGGTGCGCCCTGCCCCGCCGGAATCCGGACGCAGCTCCTTGCGCCAGAAGATCAGCGGCGTCTGCGTCTCTGCGATCTCGACCGGCGTGCCGCGCACGCCGCTGGGATAGGCGGTGGCCGACAGCCCGTCCTTGCCGAAGCGCGCACCGGTGCCGCCATTGGAGGTCACCGCCATCGAGAACCCGTAATTGCCGCCGGCGCCGCTTCGCGTCTGTCCGCGGACGTTCAGATTCCACAAACACGAGGTACCCTCGGCCGGCACGCGCTCCGGGATGATCTGGCGCAAACAGCCGAACACGACGTCGGGCAGCATCTGGCCGATGACGTGACGCGAGGCGACCGGCGCAGGCTTCGGCGCATTGAGGATCGCACCCGCCGGCGCCGACACCGTCAGCGGCGAGAGCGAGCCGGCATTGTTCGGGATGTGCGAGGCGACAACGCAGCCGAGGCCGAACACGGTATAGGCCGTGGTGTAGGACAAGGGCACGTTGATGCCGAAATTGGAGGCAGCCGAGGTGCCGTCGAAATCGACGTGGATGCCTTCGTCCGAGATCGTCAGCGTCGCGGCGAGCGTCACCGGCGCGTCGTAGCCGTCGACCACCATAGTATTGCGCCAGCTGCCCTTCGGCAGTTTTGCGACCTCGGCAAGCACGGCCTCGCGCGAGCGGTCGCAGATGTAGTCGCCGAGCTCGTCGAGCGTGTCGATGCCGAACTCGGTCATCATCTCGACCAGGCGCTCGCAGCCGACGTCGTTGCAGCCGGCCAGCGAATAGGTGTCGCCCTCGGTATCGATCGGCAGCCGCGTGTTGGTCCGGATCATCGCCATCAGCGTCTCGTTGACGACGCCCTGGTCGATCAGCTTCAGCATAGGGATGTAGAGCCCCTCCATGAACACGTCGGTGGCATCGGGCCCGAAGCCGATGCCGCCGATGTCCATGAGATGGCTGGTGCAGGAGAACAGCGCGACAGGCTTGCCGTCCTTGAAGCAGGGCGTGGTGACGACGAAATCATTGAGATGGCCGGTGCCCATCCAGGGATCGTTGGTGATGTAGGCATCGCCCTCGTTCATCGTCTCGATCGGAAAATAGGCAATGAAATGCTTGACCGATTCCGCCATCGAGTTGACGTGGCCGGGCGTGCCGGTCACCGCCTGCGCCAGCATGCGGCCCTTGAGGTCGAACACGCCAGCGGAGAGATCGCCGCATTCGCGCACGATCGGGCTGAACGCGGTGCGGAGCAGCACCTGCGCCTGCTCCTCGACCACGGCGATCAGCCGGTGCCACATGATCTGGAGATCGATCAGGCTCGCGCCGCTTGCCTTGCTCATGATCAGGCCGCCTTTCGTTCCATGACGATGCTGCCGGCACCGTCGATATGAGCATCAAAACTGGTCGAGACGAAGGTGGAGGTCTCGTCCTCCGCGATCACGGCCGGGCCCGCAATGGTCGCGCCGGGCGCCATGTCCTCGCGGCGATAGAGCGGGATCTCGATCACCTCGCCTGCGCGGCCGTCGAAGAACTTGCGGCTGCCGACTGCCTTTCCGGCGGACTTGCGCGCGATGGCCGCGACCGCGGGTGGATTGCGCGCCTCGGTGGTCGCGAGCACCGACCAGCTCAACACCTCGATCGCGGCCCCCGGGATCGGTCGCTCGAACATCGCGGCATAATCCGCCTCGAACTTCTGGCGCAGACCGGCGAGATCGGCGGTCGCCAGCCGCCGGTTCGGCAGCTCGACCGAGATCTCATGGCCCTGACCGACATAGCGCATGAAGGCGGCGCGGCGCTCGCGCACCGGCGCACCGGCGGCGCCGGGTTCGACCAGGGCGCGCGCTTCGGTCGCCATCTCCTGCAAGAGATCGGAGACCGCCTCGGTGTCGAAATCATCGAGCCTCACGTAACGACTACGTACCAATTCATAGGCGATGGGCGCAGCCAGGAATCCGACGGCCGAGCCGACACCGGCATTCGAGGGCACGATCACGCGGGAGACGCCGATCTTCTCGGCGACGCGGGCCGCATGCAACGGCGCAGCCCCACCGAAGGCGATCAGCGTGTGCTGGCCAACCACGGCACCGCGCTCGACCGCATGCACGCGCGCCGCGCTCGCCATGTTCTCACAGACGACCTCGTGCACGGCATAGGCCGCGGTTTCCGCCGACAGGCCGAGCGGCTCGCCAACGTCGCGCAACAACGCCTGCTTCGAAAGCTCCGGATCGAGCTTGATCGTGCCCGCCGCAAACGCGTCGGGATCGATCATGCCGAGCGCAACGTCCGCATCCGTTACGGCCGGACGCTGGCCGCCGCGGCCGTAGCAGGCCGGCCCCGGCTCGGACGAGGCGCTCTCGGGCCCCACGGTGACGCGCTTCATCGCGTCGACATGCGCGATCGAGCCGCCGCCGGCGCCGATCTCGACCATCTCGATCACGGGGATGCGCACCGGCAGGCCGGAGCCTTTGAGGAAGCGCGCGGCACGGTCGACCTCGAACACGCGCGAGGTCTCGGGCTGGTACTTCTCGATGAGACAGATCTTTGCGGTGGTGCCGCCCATGTCGAAGGACAGCACCTTGCTCTCGCCAAGACGCGCCGCGATCTGCGCCGCGAAGATGGCACCGCCGGCAGGGCCGGATTCAACGAGACGCACCGGGAAGCGCCGCGCCGTCTCGATCGAGGTGACGCCGCCGCCGGAGGTGACGAGATAGATGGCGCCGCGGAACTGCTCGACCTGCAAGGCGTCCGCCATGCGGGCGAGATAGCCGTCGATCAGCGGTTGCACATAGGCGTTCGCCACCGCGGTGGAGGTGCGCTCATATTCGCGGATTTCCGGACACACTGCCGACGACACGGTCACGGAGATGCCGGGCATCTCCTCACCCAGAATCGCGGCGGCGCGCCGCTCGTGCTCGGGATTGGCGTAGGAGTGAAGGAAAGCGATCGCGACGCTCTCGACGCCTCGCTCGCGCAATTTTGGCGCGAGCGCGCGCACCGCAATCTCGTCCAGCGGGAGCCGAACGGCGCCATGTGCGTCGATGCGCTCCGGCACGGTGAAGCGCAGGCTGCGCGGCGCCAGCGGCTTCGGCTTGTCGATGCTGAGATCATATTGGTCGTAACGGCTCTCGGTGCCGATATCGAGCACGTCGCGAAAGCCATCCGTCGCGATCAGCGCCGTCCTGGCGCCGCGGCGCTCGATGATGGCATTGGTGGCGAGCGTGGTGCCGTGAATGAAGACGTCGATGTCGCTGATATGAGCGCGCGCGTCGGCGAGGATGAGGCGCATGCCCTCCAGCACTGCCTGCTCCGGCCGCTGCGGCGTCGTCAGCACCTTGCGCGTCTTGCGCGCCTCGCCCACGTCCAGCACGATGTCGGTGAATGTGCCACCGATATCGACGGCAAGCCGCACCTCGGCTCCCTCAAGCATTCCAAATTCTCCGCGCTGATCGTCATAACTCAGGGTGAAACTGAGCAATTTTCATACCAGCGAACGTGCCGGTCGAGAAGGCGGTTTTGCGTGGCACCTATGCAGCATTGCCAAGTTGGCTTGGACGACCTCCCTTGCAAATCAGGGCCGGTTGTTCGACCGGCCCTGATGACGACGCTTTGCGGAAGCCACATCGCTCAGGAGCGGCTCGGCAGTGCGCGCATGAATTCGACGAGCGCGGCGCTGACTTCGCCTGGCCGCTCCTGCTGAGTCCAATGGCCGCACCCTGGAAGCATCTGGACCTTTCGCAAGCCGGGAACGAGCGTCTTCAGATTTGCGAGTAATTGGTCCGTTCCGGGGAAAGTCAGCAGGAAGTCACGATCGCCCGCCATGTAGAGCGCGGGTATGGTGACCTGAAGGCCCGTCAAGGCACCCGTGATTTCCCAATTGCGATCGAGGTTACGGTAATAGTTTAGCGCGCCGCGAAAGCCGCTTCGTCGAAACTCCTCTCCGTAATAGTCGACGTCGCTTTCGCTAATCCAGGATGGCAACGTTGCCGGCGCACCGGGTCCTTGCAGGAAGCCGCCACCCTTCGGGACCATCGCAAGGTTCGTCGGTGTCCCGCCGGCCGCGCGAGCCGCGGCCACGCCGTCACCGGACGCGCCAAACAGCATGTTGCGAAGCGTCGCGCGCGGATCGCGTCCAAACTCAGCCTCCGCAGGACCCGACTCCTGGAAATAGAGCTGATAGAATTGCGCAGTCTCGGTGCGCGGCATGAGACTGGTAGGTGGCGCCTTGGCGCGCGGCCGGAACGGGACGCTGAGCGCGGCGATGGCCCTGAAGCGATCAGGGCGCGTGAGAGCCGCCTGCCAGGCAACGCTGGCGCCCCAATCGTGCCCAACGATGACGGCAGCCGGCACGCCCAATGCGTCGAGAATGCCGACCATGTCTCCGACGAGATGCAGGATCGTATATTGGTCGATCGCCTGCGGCGCGTCGCTCTTTCCGTAACCGCGCATGTCGGGAGCGACGACGCGGAAACCGGCGGCGGCAAGGTCGCCGATCTGATGCCGCCAAGAATACCACGTCTCAGGGAAGCCGTGGACCAGCAGCACCAGAGGCCCTTCACCCTGCTCGGCAATGTTGAGGCGGATTCCGTTGGCTTCGATGATGCGCTGCTTGATCCCAGTCATTCTTTCACCTCGTTCCGAACTTGCCGCAAAAGCGCTTGATGACATTGCGCGGGGCGCCGCCTGCAATGCGAGCGGAGCCAAGGCCGCAGCCAGAAACCGGCGTCTGTCCATGTGCATTCCCCTCGGGCTAGGCCTTCGCAGCAGGCGCAAGCAACTCGGACTGTCGCTCGCGAACGAACTGTTGAAATGTCTTCGGCTGTGCACCACCGATTTTTTCGATGGTATCCGTCGCAACGAAACGCGCAGCTTCGGCCGGGAGCCGGGCGGCCCGCAGCGATTTCCAGAGCGAGGAGAGGTGCTCGACCGCGTGCGCATTCCAGCCTCGCGACAGGACTTCGCTGCGCCACTCCGCGTCGGTGATTTCCTCGTAGTGGACGTCCCTGTCGAAGACGTGCGCGAACGCCCGGACGACGTCGCCGACGGAATTGACGCTCCCGATGATGGGATAGGCGGATCCCGCGACCTGCTTGGGGCCAACGAGGAGACCCGCGGCGACCCGCGCCACGTCTTCGGCCGAGATCAAGGGCAGAATGGTGCTCTCGTCACCTAACGGCAGGCGGATTGCACCGCGCTCCGGCAGGTTCGCGCCGACAAGACGAGCCACGTTCTCGTAGAAGACGGTGGCCCGCAAATGCAGCGGGCCGACGCCTGCCCATTCGAAAACCTGTTCGGACAGATAATTCTGCCGCATGCGCGGGGTCGGTGCATCGATCGATGACTGATACATCACGAGATTGACAAGCCGCGAAATACCATGCCGGCGTGCTGCGAAGGCCATTGCCGCGGTTGCTTCTGCCAGTCCGTCCTGGACGGGATAGGCAAAATAGATCGCTGAGACGTCCTTTGCCGCCTGTTCAACGGAGCGGACGTCGAGGAAGTCGCCGACGAAAATCTCTGCGCCGAGCGACTTGAGCCTGTCGGCACGACTGTCGATTTGGCGCACGAGCGCGCGGATCTGATGGCCGCGCCGGAGCAACATTTCGGACACGTGCCGGCCGGTCTGACCTTGGGTGCCCCCTGCGGCGGAGGTCACGAGGATTGTCTCTCTCATCGTCTCGGTCCTTTCCTGTTTCACTACATTCTGGTACGATGCGGTACCACGCGAAACGGATATGGTACCGATTGGTACCAAGTCAAGAGGAAGATTGCGTCGATGAGTCCGAAGATGGAGCCGCCCGAGGAAAACGCCGATGGACTTGAGGCCCGGAAGCGGATACTGAACGCAGCGCTTTCCGCGTTCATGGAAGGTGGCTACGCGCAGACGAGCACCCTGGAGATCGCGACGCGTGCGCGCGTTTCCAAACGCGAGCTCTACTCGCTGTTCGGCAACAAGGAGGCGATGCTGGTCGCATGCATCACCGAACGCGCCCAGCGGCTCAAGGCACCGGCGGACCTTCCCACGATCCGCAGCAGGGACATGCTGGCAAAAGTGCTTGCCGCGTTTGGGACGAAGCTATTGACGGAAACGACCGACCCGGTCGTCGTCGCCGTGTTTCGGCTGGCCATATCCGAGGCCGTACATGCACCAAGAGTTGCTCATGCGCTAGATACCGTCGCCCGCAAGCCCATCCGCGATTCACTGCGGATGATCATGGCGAACGCCAGATCAACAGGTCTTCTTGCCGGTGACCCCGACGCGACGACCGAGAAATTTCTTGGATTGTTGTGGGGAGATCTGATGACGGGCCTGCTGCTACAGGCCACCAATCGCCCGAGCACTAACGAGATCGCACGGCGAGCAAGTGAGGCGTCGACCGCGCTCCTGAAGCTCTATCCGAAGTCCGGCTAGCCTCCATCTTCAGAGCAGGAATGCGAGCGCCGCCTCGCAGCGATCCTCGACCTTCAGCGTCAGGAGATCGTCGGCACGGGTGCGGCCGAGATTGACCGCCGCGATCGGAATATTGCGCTGCGCGGCAGCCTGCACGAAGCGGAATCCCGAATAGACCATCAGCGAGGAGCCGACGATCAGCATCGCGTCGGCCTGCGCCAGATGATCCTGCGCCGTGGCGACGATGTCGCGGGGGACGTTCTCGCCGAAGAACACGACGTCGGGCTTGAGGATGCCGCCGCAGGCCTCGCAGACCGGCACTTCGAAGGACGAAAAATCCTCGTGCTCCAGATCAGCGTCGCCATCAGGTGCATCGGCGGCATCGAGCGTCAGCCAGGCCGCATTCGCGCGACCAAGCGCGTGCTGAAACTCATCGCGCGGCGTCTTGCGGTCGCAGCCCATGCAGCGGACCAGATCGAGCCGGCCGTGCAGGTCGATCACCTGCCGGTGGCCGGCGGACTGATGCAGCCGATCGACGTTCTGGGTCAGCAGCATCCCGCACCGACCGTTCGCCTCGAGCCGGGCCAGCGCATGATGCGCATCGTTCGGCTTCGCCTGGCCGAACCGCCGCCATCCAATCAGACTGCGCGCCCAATAGCGCTGGCGCGTATGCTCGTCCGACATGAAGGCCTGGAAGTTGACCGGCTGGGTCCGCTTCCAATTGCCGTGGCTGTCGCGATAGTCGGGAATGCCCGAATTGGTGCTACAGCCGGCGCCAGTCAGCACGAACAGCCGTTCGTGCCGGCCGATGAAATCCTGGAGCGGAGGGTTTGCCAGCGGAGCATTTGTCATGGCGCATGATGTAGTCCGCGCGGGCGGGTTTTGCCAGATCACGACAGTCCGCAGCGCACGGCAGCCCGGATAGGCGGCTATCTCGGGGACCGGCGCCCTGTACTATCGAGGAGACGAGTTTTCTCTTCTGCTGCAATGCGGGCGGCTTGCTGCAATGTCAGCCGAAATTCGTCCCGCTTCTCGTGCACCGAGGCGATCGCATGCCCGACCGCGACTCCGAGGCCGATCAGTGCAGCTTCGGAAAGTTGCAGGCTTGCCTCGATGGTTTCCGGCACCGCATCGGTTGCGCCGATCGCATAGAGGTGGCGGGCATGATCGGCGTCCCGCGCACGTGAGACGATCAGCACGTCCGGCCGCACCGCGCGAATCCGCTCGACCACGGCATCGATCGCGGCTCGCGACTGAATGGTAATG
Source organism: Bradyrhizobium genosp. SA-3 (assembly GCF_004212635.1). Lineage (GTDB taxonomy): Bacteria > Pseudomonadota > Alphaproteobacteria > Rhizobiales > Xanthobacteraceae > Bradyrhizobium. The sequence continues at coordinate 35,032 of NZ_PSRT01000080.1, forward strand.
ATCACACCGGTCGTCTGCATCAGGCCGCAGGCTTCCAGAAAGCCCGGTTCTGTCGCATCACCAAAATAGACCTTGTGACCATCGCGGCGGTCGCGCGCCACGGCGACTGCTTCGTTATCGACCGCGATGTAGTTCAGGCCGTGGCTGGTCAGCAGCGAGCAGACGACTTTTCCAACGCGGCCGTAGCCGACCACGATGGCCTGCGCCCGGTCGCCGGGCGGCCGAACCGTCAGTTCGGGATCGAGGGTGCGTTCGCTCCCCAGTTTCGCGGCCAATCGTCGTCCGAGCACGCCCAAAAGCGGCGTCAATGCCATTGTCACGGCGGTGATGGCGACGGCAAAGCTCGACGCGCGAGCTTCGATCAGGCCGAGCGCCGCCGCCATCCCGATGCTTACGAAGGCGAATTCGCCGACTGGACCCAGCAGGAAGCCGATCTCGATCGCCGACGGCCACGAGAGCCTGAAGAGGCGGCCCAGGATGATGAGCACGATCGCCTTACCGGCCAATACGCCGACAACGGCGGCCAGCAACCAACCAGGCTCGCGCATGAACACGCGGAAGTCGATGGCCATACCGACGGTGAAGAAAAAGATGCCCAGCAGCAGGCCCTTGAATGGCTCGATGGTAGCCTCAATGGCCTTGCCGTACTCCGTTTCCGCCAGCATCAGTCCTGCAACGAATGCTCCGAGCGCCATCGACAGGCCGGCTTGGTGTGCGGCAATGCCTGCGCCGACGATGACGAACAAGGTCGCCGCGACGAACAACTCCGTCGAATGGGTGCCCGCAACCATCTGGAATAGCGGACGCATCAGCAGCCGTCCGATCAGAATGAGAAAAGCGACCGCGACTGCGGCCTTCAAGACCGCACTGGAGATGTGCGTCACGACGGAGCCGCCGCTGCCTGCGCCGAGCACCGAGACGAGCACCAGAATGGGAACCACTGCAAGGTCCTGGGCCAGCAGCACCGAGAAGCTGGCGCGTCCCGCAGTGGTCGCAAGCCGTCTCTCGGCGGATAGAAGCTCAAGCACGATCGCCGTCGAGGACAGCGCAAGGCTCGCGCCGAGGATCACTGCGGTGTCGGAATTCTGCCCCGCGAGAAGCGCCGCGCCGAAAATGATCGCGGAGGTCGCCAGCACCTGCAGGCCGCCAAGCCCGAACACCAGGCGCCGCATCGTCACGAGCCGCCTGAAAGACAGCTCGAGCCCGATCAGGAATAGCAGGAACACGACGCCGAGATTGGCGATGCCTTCGACGTTCTGCGCGTCCGCCACGGTGAACCAGTACAGGAACGGGAGTTCTCGAACGAGCGAGCCGAGTCCGAGCGGGCCGAGGATGGCGCCGGCACCGAGATAGCCCAGCACCGGATTGATGCCCCAATGGCGGACGATCGGCACCACCACGCCGGCGGTGCCGAGGACCACCAGCGCGTCACTGTAGGCATTGATGTTTATGGTTGTGGTCACGAGCCCATCATGTGTCGGCGCTTGCCAATAGCGGCAGCGTCGTCCACGGTCGATAGCACACGGCGCCGCAGACCCCTACCCGGCGCCAACCGCCAATTTCTCGCTGTGCATCGGTGTCCAGGTAGGCCCGGCGAGAAGGCTTGCCTTGCGACGACGATCTGGTCGTCGCGAGCCGGGTCGGGCCGCCACCGATGCGCACGTTCCCAAGCTGACGTTCAGCTCGCCCAATTCTCCCGGAATTCGGGGAACAGCGTCAGGCCTCCGCAGGCATAGATGGTCTGCCCGGTGATGTAGCTCGCATCATCCGAGGCGAGAAAGGCGAACACGGCGGCGATCTCTTCCGGGGTGCCGACGCGGCCGAGCGGAATGTGGGACGTGACGACGCCGCGCTTCTCGGGATCGCCGGTCCAGGCCGTGTTGATCGGCGTATCGATCGCGCCGGGACCTACCGCATTGACGCGGATGCCTTGGCCCGCGAATTCCAGCGCCAGCGTTCGCGTCAGGTTGGCCATGCCGCCCTTGCTGACGGAATAAGCGAGATAGCCGGGCTTCGGAATGATCTGGTGGACGCTGGAGCAATTGATGATGCTGCCGCCTCCGCCGCGGGCGACGAAATGCGCGAGCGCCTTCTGGGCGCAAAGCACGGCGCCATTCAGATTCACGTCGATGATGCGGCGATAGGTTTCGACGTCGAGCGCTTCGCTCGGCGATTCCCGCTGGAAGCCGGCATTGTTGACGAGACAGTCGAGGCGCTTCCAGCGCGCCAGGATCGTCTCGAACATCGCGGCGATGTCCTGCTCGTTGCCGATATCGGCCTTGACGATGATGTGATCGAGCCTGCCGTGGCCACGATCGCTCGACGCCGTCCGCGCCAGCGCGAGCGTCTCCTCGGCCCTTTGGGGGTGATCGAAATAATTGATGGCGACGGTCGCGCCTTCCTGGGCGAGCCGGATGGCGACGGCGCGGCCGATGCCTTGTGAAGCGCCGGTCACCAGCGCGTATTGGCCCACGAGACGCGAGGGAAAGGAGGTTGAGCGATTGGTTTGTGGCATGAGTTCTCTCCGGGATGCCTGATCATCGACGGAACCCGCCCTTTGTTCCATCTCTCAACGCATTGCTGTGATTCATTTGGCGTGGCGGGCGACCGTCAAGGTCAGGATCTGGTAGAGGATGATGGCGCCAAAGGTTGCGGTGCCGATTCCGCCGATCGTGAACGCACCGAATTTGAGCGTGAGATCGCCGGCGCCTGCGGTGAGCGCCACCGCGACGGTAATCAGGTTCGCGGGATTTGCGAAGTCGACTTTGTTCTCGACCCAGATCCGTCCCGCCATTGCCGCGATCAACCCGAACAGCACGATCGAGAGGCCGCCGATGATAGGGCCGGGGATCGACAGGATGAGCGCGCCGAATTTAGGCGAGAAGCCGAGCAGGATCGACACCGTGGCCGCGAACGCGAACAACAAGGTGGAATAGACCTTCGTCGCCGCCATGACGCCGATGTTCTCGGCATAGGTGGTGACGCCGGTGCCGCCGCCGCAGGCCGCCACGATGGTCGCGAGGCTGTCGGCAAACAGGGCGCGGCCGAGATAGGCATCGAGGCTCCGGCCCGTCATCGCGCCGACGGCCTTGATGTGACCGAGGTTCTCGGCGACGAGAATGATCGCAACCGGCGCGATCAGGAAGATTGCATCGGCATGGAAGCTCGGCGCGGTGAAGTTGGGCAGGCCGAACCACGGCGCGGCCGAAAGTTGCGTGAAGTCGATCGGCTTGCCGAAACCGAGTCCGTTCGCGAACAGCAGGTACAAGAGATATCCGCCGATGGCACCGACAATGATCGGCAGGCGGCGCCACAGGCCTGGCGCGGCAACGGCAACCAGGCCAATGATCAGAACGGTCGCAAGCCCGATCCAGGTGTCGAACGCGCCTCCGCTCACCGCCTTCACAGCCACGGGCGCGAGATTGAGGCCGATTGCGGCGACAACGGCGCCGGTGACCGCCGGCGGCAGCAGCCTCTCGATCCAGCCAACGCCCGACCACATCACGATCAGCGCAATCAGGCCGTACAGCACTCCGGCTCCGACGATGCCGCCGAGCGCAACTGACAGGTTCGGGTTCGGCCCCTGCCCGGCATAACCGGTGGCAGCGATGACGACCGCGATGAATGCGAAGCTCGAGCCGAGATAGCTCGGCACGCGCCCCGCGACGATGACGAAGAAGATCAGCGTGCCGATGCCGGAGAACAGGACCGCAACATTGGGATCGAACCCCATCAGCAGCGGCGCGATGATCGTTGAGCCCGACATCGCGACGCAATGCTGGAGACCGGAGACAATGGTCTGGCCCCAGGACAGCCGCTCCTCCGGCATGATCACGCCCGAGGTCTTCAGTTTCCAACGCGGAAAATAGCCTTGCGTTTGCTCGTCGGAGCCTGTTGCAGTCGACATGTTTCCCCCGAATTGCGATGCAGCGGTCGATCTTCGTGCGATCCGACAAAAATGTGATTGTCGCTTCCGCAGCGGCCATCACATGATGCAAATCAAGCAAGATCAATACGTTCCGGGGCCTACAATATGACACAAGTCGCGATCCAGCCAGCCGTCCTCCGCCGGCACCAGCCCTGGTACATGATCCTCTACGTCCAGGTCCTGATCGCGATCGCGCTCGGCGTGCTCATCGGCTACTTCTATCCAAATCTCGGCAAAGCCTTGAAGCCGCTCGGCGACGGTTTCATCGCGCTGATCAAGATGATGATCGCACCGGTGATCTTCTGCACCGTGGTGCACGGCATCTCCTCGATGGGCGATCTCAAGCGCGTCGGCCGCGTCGGGCTGAAGTCGCTGATCTATTTCGAGACGGTCTCGACCGTCGCGCTCGCGGTCGGTCTGCTCGTCGGCGAGATTCTCCAGCCCGGGCACGGCTTCAACATCGATCCCGCCACGATCGATCCGAACTCGGTGGCGACCTACGTCACCAAGGCCAAGGAAGAAGGCATCGTCGCCCATCTGATGGCGATCATCCCCGACAGCTATCTGGGCGCCATCGCGCGCGGCGACCTGCTTCAGGTGCTGTTGATCTCGATCCTCTCGGGCTTCGCCATCGCTTTCCTCGGCAAGGCCGGCGAGCCCATTGCGGACGCGATCGACAAGGCCGCAAAAATGTTCTTCGGCATCATCCGCATCATCGTGCGCGTGGCGCCGATCGGCGCCTTCGGCGCGATGGCGTTCACCGTCGGCGCCTACGGGCTCGGCTCACTGCTCAACCTCGCCGCCCTGATCGGCACATTCTACCTGACCAGCATCCTGTTCGTGCTGATCGTGCTGGGCGCGATCGCCCGGCTCGCCGGTTTCTCGATCCTGCGCTTCATCGCCTACATCAAGGACGAGCTGCTGATCGTGCTCGGTACCTCGTCCTCGGAGACGGTGCTGCCGCAGATGATCCAGAAGATGGAGCATCTCGGTGCCTCGCGCTCGGTGGTCGGCCTCGTCATCCCCACCGGTTACAGCTTCAATCTCGACGGCACCAACATCTACATGACGCTCGCGACGCTGTTCCTGGCGCAGGCCACCAACACCCATCTGACGATCTGGCAGGAGCTCGGCATTTTGGGCATCGCCATGATCACCTCGAAGGGTGCGTCAGGCGTGACCGGCGCCGGCTTCATCACGCTCGCCGCGACGCTCTCGATCGTGCCTGATATCCCGATCCAGTCGATCGCGATCCTGGTCGGCATCGACAAGTTCATGAGCGAATGCCGTGCGCTGACCAATCTGATCGGCAATGGCGTCGCCTGCGTCGTCATCAGCCTCTCCGAAGGCGAGCTCGACCGCGACGCGCTGCACGAGACCATGGCCCACCCGCTGGAGATCGGCGAGGCACTGGAACCGGGCGGTGGCGCGTGAGCTCACGTAGCGTCTCGACCTCGGGAGACCGAGTGAGCAGTGCACCCGGTTCCCGTCGCGGTAGTTTCCCGGAGTAGAAAATTGGTGCCGCACGCGTCACAACAGCGGCGTTGGGATCACTGATTGATACTCATTCTTTCCACCCGACGCGCTGGGGGCAGCGCGTCGGGTTTTTGTTGTTCGCGGCAAGGAGCGACGCGCCGGGAATGGCGCGCCGCCTCTTCCGGCAACTCCGCCCGTCGCGAGACGCGATTAGCCCTTGAGCGCGGTCACCACCACCTCGATCAGCGCATTGCCGCCGAGGTCGGCGACGCCGACGGTGGCGCGGGTCGGCAGATTGTCGCCGAAGAACTCGGTCCAGGCCGCGTCCATCTCCTTCTTCTTGGACAGATCCGTGACGAAGATCGAGGTGCTGACCACGCGCGACTTGTCGGTGCCGGCTTCCTTCAGATAGCCGGCGATCTTGCCGAGGATGTTGCGGGTCTGGTCACCCATCGAGACCGAGGTGTCGTCGGCGATGGTGCCGCCGAGGAAGACGAAGCCGCCTGCCTCGACGGCGCGGTGCATGATCGGCGTGCGGATGCTGCGGGTGATGCTCATGATGTCCTCTTGTTAGAGCGTGGAAGGAGTTGAGTTCGGCTGAGGGCCACGAAGGAGGTGCGCCCCCTCTCCCGCTTGCGGGGGAGGGCCGGGGTGGGGGTGTCTCCGCATTGGGACTTTCCCCGTGTGGAGAGAGAACCCTCACCCGGCGCTCCGCGCCGACCTCTCCC
>NZ_PSRT01000081.1 GCF_004212635.1 Bradyrhizobium genosp. SA-3
CTCCCGTTGCCGCGCCCGCTCCCGTCGCTGCTGCTCCCGCGCCGGCCCCGGCTCCGGTTGCCGCGCCTGTGGCAGTACCGAACTCGCCGATCGGCGTGTGGGCGACCGAAGAGAACAAGGGCAATGTTCGTGTCGAGCAGTGCGGTCCCAATCTCTGTGGTTACGCCGAGAAGACCAACGCGCGTATCCTGATCAACATGAAGCCCGAGGGCTCGAAATGGAGTGGCCGCATCCACGACCCTGATTCCGGCCGCAATTACGACTCGACCATCGCGATGAAGGGCCCGAATGCGATGCGCGTGCAGGGCTGCGCCTTCGGCGGCATGTTCTGTGGCGGTCAGACCTGGAAGCGCGTGAGCTGACGCTGAAGGCGTCACATCGACAGGCAAGCACAAGTGATCGTCATGGCCGGGACAAGCCCGGCCATGACGGTGAGGAGATGCCGGAGCCAAAAACATTGGCATGACTCGCGAATGGTCTCGGGGACGCGCCGTTTGCACATTCACCCCCTCCCTGCCACACGTGTTCATCCGCCATTCAGTTGCCCCCGGCTGAAATCCGCGGCTCTCGCCTCGCGTTCTCTCCGGGACCTCCTCGTGACTTCACTAGTAGTTTGGCGCCGCTCCGTGTTCGCGCTCGCCCTGCTGGCCTTGCCGCTGGCAGGCACAGGTGTGGCGTGCGCGTCCGAGGCCATCGAGCTGGCACAGGCGCAGCCGCAAGCACAGCCGATACCCGCACCCTCCCCGACGCCGTCGGCCTCACCTAGCCCCGCGACAGACGCGCAGCCTGCCGCGGTCGAGCCGATCGGCAACGTCGCGACCGTGACGGGGATCGCGACCGTGATCCGCGACAAGAACTCGTATCCGCTGCGCGTGCGCGACGACATCTATCTCAACGACGTCGTGCAGACCTCGTCGAACTCCTCGCTCGGCATCACCTTCAACGACGCCACCACGTTCAACCTCTCGGCCAGCGCCAGGATCACCATCGACAATTACGTCTATGAGGACGGCGGCAAGCAGAACGCCGCGATCTTCGACGTCGGCAAGGGCACCGTCGCTTTCGTTGCCGCAGCGGTGGCAAAGACCGGCGACATGAAGATCACGACGCCGACCGCGACGCTCGGCATCCGCGGCACCACCGGCGTTGTCGACGTGCCGGAAGGCGCGGCGGCGAACAGGGCGAGCAATGTCAACATCAAGCTCTATCCCGATGCCGACGGCCGGGTCGGGCACATCGACGTCGACGACCGCACAAGCGGCGCGCGGCTCGGCGCGCTGACGCAAGCAGCCAGCGGTTTTGCGATCCGGCCAGGTGCAGGCGGCGCCGGCGGCGTCATGCGCTTTGCCGCGGTGCCGATCACGATTCCACCGCAGCAGATCGCGCGCGACCGCGGCTTCGTCAGCCAGGTGCATCTGGCGCAGACCACGGGCCGGCAGATCGTCACCGAGCAGCGCGACTTCCGCCGCGCCAATCCCGGCGCGCCCAGCCGCATTCCGCGACCGCTCCAGCCGCAACAGCAGCAATTGCGGCCGACCACGCCGCCAAGCCAGCAGCCGCAGCGGCCGAACGGCCAGCCTGGTCAGAATTTCCGTCCGGGTCAGCAGCCGGGTACGCCGAACCGGCAAGGCGCGCAGCCTCCGCAGCGGCAGGGCCAAGGCGGCGCGGTGCAGCCGGGTGGCCAGCGCGCGGGTCAGGGGCAACAGCAGCGACAAGGCGAGCAGCAACAGAGACCGCTACATCAAGACCAGCAAGGCGCGGGTCGGCGGCAAGGAGCGCCACGCACCGAGCAAGGCATGCAGCCCGGTGGCGTGCAGCAACCGCAGCCGCAAGCGCCGCGCACGGGATTGCAGCCGGGTCAGCCAGCACAGCCACCTGCGGCCCAACAGCCAGGCGGCATCCAACGTCAAGGCGGCTTCCAGCAGCGCCTCCCTGGCGCGCAACGCCCCGCAGCGCCGCGCAAACCGGCGCCGAAGGAGAAGGAGCGGCGGTGACTCTTCCTTCTCCCCTTCGTGTGCGCGAAGCTGCATCGTCAGCGCGGCGGCGGTTCTGAGGAAATCGTGCGAAAGAAGCCCGCTCCGCCGCCTCCCCGTCATTGCGAGGAGCCCTTGCGACGAAGCAATCCAGAATCTTTCTGCGGAGAGATTCTGGATTGCTTCGCTGCGCTCGCAATGACGACCTGGAACGAGGTGGCGTCACCGCACTAACTTGGAGATGCCGTTTTGCCCAGCACGCGGCGCGCGCTCATGCGTCGCCGCGGAGCCACGCCTTCACCTTCTGCAACAAACCATGCCGCAATTCATCGACCGACGCGGCTTCGGCCGGCGTCAGCGTCTGCAGGGCCGCATCGATGTCATCGGTCGCCGGTGGTGTGGGCGGCGGCGACGACGCAAGCCCTGCCGCCGCGAGCGCGATCGGGCCAACCTGCGTCAGGAACGCGCGCTCATACTCGCGCGACAGCCGCGAAATCGCATCCTCCAGTGTCAGCCAGTCCACCGCCTTGATGTCATTCATCAGTTTGCGGACCGGCCCGCCGTCAGCCTCCATCCGCCAGAAATGCACGGCCTTGGTGCGCCCGCCCGACTGATAGACCAGCGTGCCCAAAAATTCGTGCACCGCGACGTTGTGGCCGGTCTCCTCCAGCACCTCGCGGTGCGCGGCTTCTTTCGGCGTTTCGCCGTCGTCGAGCTTGCCCTTGGGCAAGACCCATTCATTGCGCTTGCGCTGGCGCACCACTGCAATCAGCGGCGTCGAACCACGCCGCAGCACGATACCACCCGCCGCCATCACCGGCGCCCGCGCCATCACCAAATCCGTATCGGTCGAACCGCCCCGCTGACGATATAGGCCGCGGGCGCGGCGGATTGAAGGCTACTTTCTTTTCAGCAGCGCTTGACCTGCGCGAATGCGCGTGCCCTCCGTGATGCCGTCGCAGAACGTGAAATCGCCGGGCGCCAAGATGATGATGGTCGAGCCATGCTCGAACCAGCCCAGCTCTTCGCCCTTGCTCACCTTGACGTCGCAGGGGAAATTGACCGGCCCGCGTGTCTGCGCGTTCAGCACCATGTCGAGGAAGTGCAGGCGGATGCTCGCAACCAGGATCGCCGCTACCGGCACCAGCGTCACGGCCTCGCCAGTCGACAAATGCGTGCGAATGACCGCGCGCTCGTTCTTGCAGAACAGGCGCTCGACCCGCTTCAGCGCGATCGGATTGACGTTCCAGACGTCGCCATGGATCAGCGTGACGCGTTCGATATGCGCGTCACAGGGCGCATGGAAACGGTGATACATGCTCGAGGTCAGCCGCAGCGTGACGAAGTTTCCGTTGCGGTGCTGGTCGACGAGCGCGGAATCGCCGACGAGGTCGAGCAGCGAATAAGGCGCGCCCTTGACCTGAAACAGTTCGGTGTCGGCGATCCTTCCATGGGCACCGACAATGCCGTCGGAGGGGCTGGCGACCACCGCTGGGTCCGGATCGAACGGCCGCAGGCCCGGCTTGAGCTCCCGGGTGAAGCAGTCGTGCAGACTCCGGAAGTGGGTCTTATGCGCCTCCGACAGATCGAGGTCGGAGAACAGCTTCCACAGCGCAATCGAGACGTCCCGCACCAGAGGGTTCTCGATCTTGGAGAACCAGCCCATGAAGCGGGTCAGCGCGGCACGCGGGATACGGTTGGTCAACAGGAAGTTGAGGTCTTCCTGCTGGGTGAAAGAGGCGATGAGGGCTTTGACTGTCATGAATCTGTCAGCTCGCAGAGTTAGCGCTTGTTGTCATGGAAACGACACTCCCGATTCTCTCGATGTCCGTGGCCGCCGCAGCGTCCGCTGCCGCCGCCTTCCCGAAGCTCAAGGCGCGCATCGAGCTCTCCCGCGCCAAGCACCGCTCGCTCTCCGGGCACTCCAAGATGTCGCGCCGGGTGGCAAAGCTGCTCCCGTTCTACGAGTTTAGCGGTGACCGTTATTTCGGCTGCGACGGCGCGCCGGCGAACGTAGTGAAGCAGCGCAAGGAAGCCTTCTTCCGCCTCGCCAGCCTCTACGCCGAGCGCTACCCCAAGGGCCGCGCGATGACGAAGGAAGCGGCCGAGACAATCTCCGATCTCAACTTCACCGAAAGCTACCGCGTGCCGTTCCAGTTCTCGCGTCTCGTCCGCGAGCACCTGGGCACCTCGACCTTCATGGAGTCCTCGCGCGGCGTCACCGTCACCGATGTCGACGGCAACACCTCCTACGACCTTACCGGCTCCTATGGAGTCAACATCTTCGGCAACGACTTCTACAAGGAGTGCATCGAGGGCGCCGAGAAGCGGGCGCATGGGCTCGGACCGGTGCTCGGCCCCTACCACCCCGTCATCCTCGAGAATGTGCAGCGGCTCCGCCAGATCTCCGGCCTCGACGAGGTCTCGTTCCACATGTCCGGCACCGAAGCCGTGATGCAGGCGGTGCGGCTGGCGCGCTACCACACCAAGCGTACGCATCTCGTCCGCTTCGCCGGCGCCTATCATGGCTGGTGGGGCGACGTGCAGCCCGGCGTCGGCAATCCGATTCCCGCGCACGAGACCTACACCCTCGCCGAGATGTCGGAGAAGACGCTGCACGTGCTGCGGACCCGCAAGGACATTGCCTGCGTGCTGGTCAATCCGCTGCAGGGCCTGCATCCGAACGCCAATGCGCCCGGCGATTCCTCGCTGGTCGATTCCTCCCGCGGCGGCAATTTCGACCGCACGGCCTACACCGAATGGCTGAAGAAGCTTCGCGAGGTCTGCGACCAACGCGGCATTGTGCTGATCTTCGACGAGGTCTTCGTCGGCTTCCGTCTCGCCGCCGGCGGCGCCCAGGAATACTTCGGCGTCAAGGCCGACATGGTGACCTACGGCAAGAGCCTCGCGGGGGGCCTGCCGATCGGCGTCGTCTGCGGCAAACGCGAGTTGATGCGCCGCTTCCGCGACGACCGTCCCGCCGATATCTGCTTTGCCCGCGGCACCTTCAACTCGCATCCCTACGTCATGACGGCGATGGACGAGTTCTTGAGCCGGCTCGCCAGCCCCAACTTCCGCGCCGTCTATGACCACCTGGAGGAAACCTGGAACGGCCGCGTCCAGAAACTCAACCAAATGATGACCGATGCCGGCCTGCCGGTGCGGTTCGCCAACTTCTCCTCGATCTGGACGGTGAAATACACCACCCCGTCCCGCTACAACTGGATGCTGCAATATTACCTGCGCGCGGAGGGCCTGGCGCTGAGCTGGGTCGGCACCGGACGGCTGATCTTCAGCCTGAACTACACCGACGCCGACTTCACCGAGGTCGCCGAACGCTTCGTCCGCGCAGCCGAAAAAATGAAGGCCGACGGCTTCTGGTGGCACGATGGCGTGCTCACCAACAAGAACATCAAGCGGCAGATCCTGAAAGAGATGCTGGCCAAGCGCTTTGGGCGCTGAGGCTGCGTCCACCGACGCCGTCATGGCCGGGCTTGTCCCGGCCATCCACGCGTCTCCGCGCGTGGGCTCCAAGACGTGGATGCCCGGGACAAGCCCGGGCATGACGTAACCATTAGACATCGGAGTGTTTGTTGTGCGCAGCGCGCTCAGGCGTGCTGCTCTTCGAGCGTGGGCTCGCCGATGAGGCCCAGCGTGTGCTCGGGGTTGAGGTGCAGGCCGGGGTCCATCAGCTCGCCGCGCATCAGCGCGATCGGGGCCTTGTGATAGAGCATCAGATCGTGGAACGGGTCGGTCAGGATCTTGGTCATCCAGACGAGGCCGGTCTCGACGTCGCGGATGAAGAACAGATGCACGGTGCGGAACAAGAGGCCGCCGCCGCCGACCACGAGCCAGATCTTCGCCACCTGCCGCATGAAGTCGGTCGCGCTCGCCCAGGGCGTGAACAGGCCGAACAGCGTGGGGTCGACGACCAGCACCAGCGGTGAGAGCGCCCAGATCGCCATCAGCACCACCTTGCGCTGAAGGTTGTAGCCGACCTTGATCTCTTCCTTGTGCTCGTGCGTCGCCTGGTTGATGTGGTCGTAATCATGCGGCTCGAAGAAGAAGTGACCAGCCTGGCGCGAGGTCATCGAGACCAGCCAGCCGACCAGCCCGGAGACCACGGGATCGATGAACAGCCAGACATAGGCAAAGAGAAAGCTCAGCGCGCTGACGAAGTGCAGGCTCTGATTGATGCGGCTGTGGTGATAGTAGCGATGGTCGTCCCAGCGCTGGATGCGCAGCTGCTCGAGATAATTCTTGATCATGCTCTTCCCCAAAATGCTTTCGGGTACGGGATTTAAAGGGATTCGATGTACGCCGTGTGACATCATCATTTTGTCATGTGACGATGTGCAGCGGCGCGATGACGCACGCGACGCGTAAGCTCACGCCGCCTTGGCGACCTCGACCTTGCGGAAGCGCACCAGCGAGAAGTGTCCGAGCGGCGGAATCAGGCGGCGCTCGGCGAGCTCGATGCCATGCGCGCCAGCCAGCCACATCGCATAGCGCGACCAGGCGAACTCGGCGGTGCGGAAGCCGAGTGGACGCACCACCGGCTGGAGCTTCTGCTCGATGAAGCGGCGCATGCCGGTGTCAGCGCTGACGCGGGTGAGGATGATCAGCTCGCCGCCCGGACGCAGCACGCGGGCGAATTCGTCGAGCGCTTTTTCCGGATTTGGCACGGCGGTGACGACATATTGCGCCATCACGACGTCGAACGAATTGTCGGGGAATTCGAGCTTCTCGGCATCCATCACCGCGAGGCCCTCGACGTTCTTCAGCTTTTGCTCCGTCACGCGGCGGCGCGCCTTGTCGAGCATCGCTTCCGAGATGTCGGTGCCGAAGATGCGCAGGTTCGGGGCGTAGAGCGGCAGCGAGATGCCGGTGCCGACGCCGACCTCGAGCACCCGGCCGCCGATCTTGTTGGTGGCCGCGATCGCCGCCTGCCGGCCCTTGGCGAACACGCCGCCGAACACGAGGTCGTAGACCGGCGCCCAACGGTCATAGGCCTGCTCAACCGTGCCGCGGGTGAGGTCGAGCTGCTGGGTGCCGTCAAGGTTCATGATCTTAGCCATCGATGAGGTTCTCGCTGTGGTTCTAATTGAAGATCAACCGCGCACCGGCCGCCGCGCCATGCGAGGCGAGGCGCGCAAGACGCGACTGGGCTGAAGTGAGGTGAGATTGCCGACGAACTGGCGCGCGCTGTTCTCCCAGGAGCGCTCCAGCGCGAAGTTGCGGCAGGTCTCGCGCGACATCGTGAGCGCGCGGAGGCACGCGGAGCGCAGATCATGATCGATCGCGCCGATCGGATGATCGGCGATGACGTCCTTCGGTCCCGTCACCGGAAAGGCCGCAACCGGAGTGCCGCAGGCGAGCGCCTCGAGCTGCACCACGCCGAAGGTGTCAGTCAGGCTCGGAAACACGAAGACGTCGGCCGCGGCGAGATGCGCGGTGAGATCGGCCCCCTTCTTCTCGCCGAGGAAGACGGCGCCGGGATATTTCTTTTCCAGCGCGGCCTTCTGCGGGCCATCGCCGACGACGACCTTGGTGCCGGGCAGGTCGAGCGAAAGGAAGGCTTCGAGATTCTTCTCCACCGCGACGCGGCCCATCGTCATGAAGATCGGGCGCGGCAGGTCGAGAGCTGCCGGGCTGTCGGGATGGAACAGCTCGGTGTTGACGCCGCGCGTCCAGAAGCCGAGCCGCTTGAAGCCGCGTTCGGACAGCTCCTGCCGCAGCGAGGGCGTCGCCACCATGGTCATGGCGGCAGCATCGTGGAAGTGGCGCAGCACGGCATAACCGATGCTCGCGGGAATGCGGGTCCGCACCGAGACATATTCGGGAAAGCGCGTCGTATAGGAGGTGGTGAAGGCGAGCCGGTTGCGACGGCAATAGGCCCGCGCGGCCCAGCCGATCGGGCCTTCGGTCGCAATGTGCAGCGCTTCCGGCGCGGCCTTCTCGATCCGCCGCGCGATCTCCTTACCCGTCGGCAGCGCGATGCGCAGGCCTGGATAGGTCGGCAGCGGCCATGACCGAAAGCCGTCCGGGGTCAGGAAGTCGATCTCGACATCGAGAGCCTTGGCCGCGCTCGCCAGCGAGGTCAGCGTCCGCACCACACCGTTGACCTGCGGATGCCAGGCGTCGGTCGCGATTAATACCCGCATGGGAAAATCCCGAGAGTTTGATGATTCTCGGTTTCCGACCATCAACGAAGGATATTTCAGGCGTATGACGTCACAGAAGTGTCGGCCCACTGTTTTGTTCGTTAACGGATCTGCGCGGCCACGAAACTGTCATGAAACAATCCTTGCGGCCACGAAACCGTTTTCGGTTTTCCGCGCAAATGTCCCGAAACGTTTTGCCGTTAAGTGATCTACCCAACGGAGCACCGAAACGGTGCCGCGGTGAGCAAAAACACCGAGCAAACAGGGGCGATCAAATGTTCAATCTGGACACGTTCAAGAATTATTCGCGCGCCGTTGCTTTTGGCGCAGTGGCGATCTCCGCGATCTCATTCGCAGGTGCAGCCAAGGCCGCACCGGTGCAGCTCTTCCCCTTCTTCCAGCCGCTGCCGCCGATGACCGCGCCGCAGCCGCTTCAGCCCTATCAGCCCTACCAGACGACGCCTTATCAGGCCGCGCCGTCCGAGGATCAGGACGCGGTCGAGATGCCGGCCCGCTTCCGCCGCCAGACCGTTTCCTATGCAACGCGCGAGGCGCCGGGCACCATCATCATCGATACGCCCAACACCTATCTCTACTATGTGCTCGGCAACGGCCAGGCGCTGCGCTACGGCATCGGCGTCGGACGCGACGGCTTCACCTGGTCGGGCATCCAGTCGGTGAGCCGGAAGGCCGAATGGCCGGATTGGACCCCGCCGCCGGAGATGATCGCCCGCCAGCCCTATCTGCCGCGCCACATGGCCGGCGGCCCCGGCAATCCGTTGGGGGCCCGCGCCATGTATCTCGGCGGCACCATCTACCGCATCCACGGCACCAACGCGCCCGAGACCATCGGCAAGCACGTCTCGTCCGGCTGCATCCGCATGACCAACGACGACGTCACCGACCTCTATGCCCGCGTCAACGTCGGCACCAAGGTGATCGTGCTGCCGATGACGGAGCGGCGCGCGGAACTCGGAGCTGCGACGCGCTGAGCGACAGGACATTGTGACGCAAACGGCCCCGGAACCCACCGGCGCCGTTTTCGTTTGCCCTCGACATCCCGAAGCGCGCTTGCTGCGGCGCGATCCCCGATGGAGGCGCAGATGCAAGCACGCCTGCAACGTTCGTCAAGCGCCTGGCTGCGCGCGATCGGCACCGCGGCGCTGACGCTGCTCGTGTCACCACTCCTCTCGCTCGCGCAGCAGCCGGCGAGCGACGACATAGCCCAGCAGGCCTTCAACAATTCCTGCCGCACCTGCCACTCCGTGAAAGAGGGCGACAATCGCCTCGGTCCCAATCTCAACAAGATCGTCGGACGCAAGGCCGGCTCGCTGCCGAATTACAATTACTCGTCGTCGATGAAGGAAGCCGGCTTCGTCTGGGACCAGGACAAGCTCACCCGCTTCATGGTCAAGCCGGACGAGGTCGTGTCCGGCCACAAGATGCAGCCCTATGGCGGCATCTCGGCGGAGGAAGCGGCCAAGGTGGTTGCCTATCTGCAGGCGGCTTCGCAGTAACGACCTAGGCGACGCCGGGTCGTTTTTGTTTGGTGTCGGTGATCGTGGCCATCCTTCGAGACGCCTGCCTTCAGCGGGCCCTCAGGATGAGAGGGATGGGCTGGTGACTTGAGACAACGAACCAACGCACTTGCGCCAGCCCGCAAGATGCCCATTGAGCCTCATCCTGAGGAGACCGCGAAGCGGTCGTCGCGAAGGACGAGGCGTTCACACCGGCGGTCCCTTACCGCTCGCCCCCGCGCCTTCGCTCCGCAATCAACCGCAGCCACGCCGCGGAATGAAATGCGCTCATCAACAGATACATCGGCACCATGCCAATGAGCGCGGATCCAGGTCCGGCCGAGCAGAGCATGTCCGCCTGACTGCCGCCGAGCACGGCGGTCAGCAGGGCCATGATCGCGAAGGTCGGCGTGGCCGCGAGCCCCAGCCATCTGGCGAGGTGACGCGCGGCCGCGACACTGTCGCGGTTGACGCTGGCGGCCGCGCTGACGGGAGAGGTCATTTCCTTTCTCCGGCGGCCTCCTCGCGAAAGGCTTTCTCGCCGGCGTCCGAGATCTCGACCCACTTCTTGTCGGGCGCCGCACCTTCGGTGTAGCTGTCGTGCCAATTCCACCATTTGTAGGTCGGCGTCTGCGGATAGCCCTTGGGCGAATCCTCCCAGACCTCCTGCCGGCCGAGCGGCGTGATGTCGAGGTAGTTCCAGGTACCGCCCATCTGCTCGTCGCCCCGGCTCTTGACGAAATAGGTGCGGAAGACACGGTCGCCGTCACGGTAGAACACGTTGGTCCCGTGCCATTCGTCGACGCCGAAATCGGCGTCGAAGCTGTCGGTGACGGTGACCCAGGGCATGGTCCAGCCCATTCGTTTCTTCAACCGCGCGATATCGGCCTGCGGCGCGCGCGATGCGAAGACGAGGGTGGTGTCGCGGGCATTGAGGTGCGCGACATGGGCGACCTGGTCGGCGACCATGGAGCAACCCCGGCAGGCATGATCGGGCCAGCCGAACACCCCCGGCTCGAAGAAGGCCCGGTAGACGATCAATTGCCGCCGGCCCTGGAATAGGTCGACCAGACTGACCTTGCCGCCGGGGCCCTCGAACGCATAGGTTTTGTCCACTGCCATCCACGGCATGCGTCGCCGCTCGGCGGCCAGGGCATCGCGGGCACGAGTATGCGCCTTTTCCTTCACGAGCAGTTGCAGACGGGCTGCCTCCCAGTCCTGCGGCGACACCACCGGCGGTGTTTGCATGGCGGAACGTCCGTTATTTCCTGCGTTTTCAACTGATGTCATCATGGCTCTCCAAACCTCTTGCCTGGGCGATCATTCCGCATCGCGTCATGACAAACGCGGAACAGTTCGCCCCTTACCGCACATCGTCGGTCGTAAACTGTTTCTGGCACCGGACGGTTGCGCAGTGGGAGTAACAAGTGTGGCGGGATTTGAATGGAGTCGCTGATCACGGCCGCGGCGCGCGCGCTCGAAGCGGGCGATCCGCTCGGTGCGCTGAACCGCGTTGCGCTGCGTAATGATGCACCGTCGCTGGCGCTGCGCGGCATCGCGATGGCGCAGCTCGGCGATCTCGCCAAGGCCAAGACGCTGCTGCGGAGCGCCGCACGTGCCTTCGGTCCGAGAGAGGCGGTGGCGCGCGCAAGGTGCATCGTGGCCGAGGCCGAGATCGCGCTCGTCTCGCGCGACCTGAATTGGCCAGTGAAAACGCTCGCGGCCGCGCGGGCGACACTCGCAAAGCATGGCGATCTCGGCAATGCCGCCCACGCCGGTCACATCGAGGCCCGCCGCCTTCTTCTGGTCGGGCGCCTCGACGAGGCCGAGCGTACGCTGGCGGAGCTCGGCCCATCCCCGCTCCCGCCTGCATCTCAGGTCGTCCGCGAACTCGTGATCGCCGGCATCGCCATCAGGCGCCTCAAAACCAAACATGCGCGCGCGGCGCTCGACCGCGCCGCCGACGCGGCGCGGTTGGCCGGGATTCCAGCGCTCACGGCCGAAGTCGAAAGTGCGAAGCTCGTGCTCGACACGCCCGCGGCGCGCCTGATCGCGCGCGGCAAGGAGCACCCGCTGTTGCTCGGCCAGGTCGAAGCGCTGGCGGCGTCCCAAGCGCTCGTCGTGGACACCTTCCATCACACCGTTCGCAAGGGAGGCGTCGTCGTGTCACTCGGAACGCGGCCGGTGCTGTTCGCGCTCGCCCGCCCCCTGGCACAGGCGTGGCCCGCGGACGTGTCCCGAGAGGCACTGATGACCGCGGCATTTCAGGCGAAGCACGTCGATGAATCGCATCGCGCCCGGCTGCGGGTCGAGATCGGCCGGCTCCGTGCCAAGCTCAAGCCTCTTGCCGATGTGAGCGCGACCAAGCAGGGCTTTGCGCTGACACCGCGCAAGACGCGACAGGTTCTTGTGCTGGCGCGGCCGGTCGAGGAGAAGCACGCCGCGGTACTCGCCTTTCTTGCGGATGGCGAGCCCTGGTCGAGCTCGGCGCTCGCGCTGGCGCTTGGAACGAGCGCGCGCACCGTGCAGCGCGCGCTCGAAGAGCTCGCGCGATCGCACAAGGTGCAGTCCTTCGGACACGGAAGAGCGCGGCGCTGGATGACCCCGCCCGTCCCGGGTTTCCCGACAGGCTTGTTACTCCCCACGCCACTTCTGAAGACGTAAGGTGAGGTCACACCACAGGGATCGAGCACATGAAGCGTTCAGCCGCCGAGATCATCAGGGAGTATGGGCCTTTCGCGGGCGTCGAAGCCGTGCATGGCGTCACCTATGACGGCACGCATGTCTGGTTCGCATCCGGCGACAAGCTGAACGCGGTCGATCCGGTCGACGGCAAGATCGCGCGCTCCATCGATGTCGCCGCGCATGCGGGAACGGCGTTCGACGGCCGGCACCTGTTCCAGATCGCCGAGGATCGCATCCAGAAGATCGACGCCGCCACCGGCAAGGTGCTCAGCACGATCCCTTCACCTGGCGGCGGCGGCGATTCCGGATTGGCCTGGGCCGAAGGCTCGCTCTGGGTCGGGCAATATCGCGAGCGCAAGATCCATCAGGTCGATCCCGAAACGGGAAAGGTTCTCCGCACCATCGAGAGCAAGCGCTTCGTGACCGGCGTGACCTGGGTCGATGGCGAGCTCTGGCATGGCACCTGGGAGAACGAAGAGAGCGACGTGCGGCGGATCGACCCAGATACGGGCAAGGTGCTCGAGCAGCTCGACCTGCCCGCCGGGACGATGGTCTCGGGTTTGGAGTCCGATGGCGGCGATCGCCTCTTCTGCGGCGGCGGCGGTCGCGGCAATGTGAGAGCGGTCCGTCGTCCCCGGCGCAGCTAGCCTCGCGATCACGGTTTGAATGCGCGGCAACGGGGCGTTCGCAGCCGTTAACCTGTTCGCCCCAATTCCACCTCACCGGTGCGCTCTAGCGCCCTTCTCGCCTGCCCTATAGACTTCTGCCCGGGGCGGCCTGGGGGATTGATGGGACTGACGCTGAACTTGAAGACTATCCTGATCGCCGTCGTGGTGCTCGCGGCGTCGTTCTTCATCAGCCTGAAGGCGATGGACTTGCTGTCGCCGCGGCCGACCAATTCGGCGCCGCCGGTCGCGCAACTGCCGCCGCTGCCGCCGGCCTCGAAGAGCTCCATCGTGATCGCGCCGGTCGCGATCGCGCTGTCGGCGATCCGCGAGCAGGCCGAGAAGGCCTCGCCGCGCAATTTCGCAGGGAAGGCTGACAACCCGATCTCGCAGATCCTGGAGAACGCCGACATCGGCTGGTCCGCAGCCCGCGGTCCGATGGCGGCAAACGGCGACAAGGACGTGCTGACAATCTCGACGCCGCTCACCGGCAAGCTCAACGTGACCGGATCGCTGTCCTCGAAAGCCACAGGCGCCCTTGGCGACGCGCTCGGCAGCGTGCTCGGCGGTGATGCGGCGAAACGGATCGGCGCAGTCAACATCAAGAACCTGAATGCCAGCGCCGAGATCAAGGGCAACGTCGTCGTCACCTCTCGCCCGAAGCTCGCGGCCGCCTGGCATCTCGAACCCAATCTCGGCGCCCAGGTCAATCTCGGCGACACCAACCTCTCGGTCGCCGGGGCCAAGGTCAACGTGCCGGCGCAGGTGAAGCCGCTGATCGACAAGAATGTCGGCGAGCAGATCAACGCGGTCTCCGAGCGCATTCGCAACGATCCTTCGCTGCGGGAGAACGCCAGGGTGCAATGGGCCAAGGCGTGCCGTTCGATCCCGCTGCAAGGCTCGAGTTCATCGGCCGCACTGCCGCCGCTCTGGCTCGAGATGAAGCCGGTGCGCGCGATCGCGGCGCAGCCGCGGGTCGATGCGCAAGCGGTAACGCTGCTGCTCGGCCTCGAGGCCGAGACACGCGTGACCTCGGCGCCGACCAAGCCGGAGTGTCCGTTTCCCGACAAGATCTCGATCGTGCCGCCGACCGGCACCGGCGTGAACATCGGCGTGCCGATCGACGTGCCCTTCACCGAGATCAACAAGCTGATCGCGGCGCAGATGGTCGGCCATACCTATCCCGAGGACGGCTCCGGCCCGGTCGACGTCACCGTCAAGACCGTCAACGTGATCCCCTCGGGCGACCGCCTGCTGATCTCGCTGCTGGTGCGCGCCAAGGAGAAGAAGAGCTGGTTCGGCCTCGGCGCCGAGGCGACCGTGCACATCTGGGGCCGGCCGATGCTCGATCAGGCGGAGCAGACGCTGCGGCTCGCCGACATCCAGCTCGCGGTGGAATCCGAGGCCGCGTTCGGCCTGCTTGGCGCCGCGGCGCGCGCCGTGGTGCCACAGATGCAGCAGGCCCTGCTGCAGAAGGCGACGCTCGACCTGAAGCCGATCGCCGCCAACGCCCGCGAGAAGATCGCCGCCGCGATCGCCGACTACCAGAAGAGCGAGGACGGCCTCAAGGTCGAAGCCAAGATCGACAGCCTGACGCTTGCCGACATCGCCTTCGATTCCAAGACCCTGCGCGTGGTCGCCGAAGCCGGCGGCTCGCTGAACGTGTATGTGACGAAGCTGTCGGGGATGTGAGCACGCCTTCGCTCACCGGGTCCGTGCGCGCCTTCGTCGCTTGCACCGCTGGCATTCTCGCCGGAGGATGCTAATCTCGGCACTGTAGGGGACAACGCGAGGACAACATGGAAGCCGGCATGGTCACGCCTGCGCCGGCACTGGTGCGCTTTTCCGGCATTCAGAAGTCCTACGATGGCGAGCACCTCGTGGTGAAGAACCTCGACCTCGAAATCAGGAAGGGCGAGTTCATCACCCTGCTCGGCCCGTCTGGCTCGGGCAAGACGACCACGCTGATGATGCTGGCTGGCTTCGAGGTTCCCACTCATGGCGAGATCTACCTCGCTGGCCGGCCGATCAAGAACGTGCCGCCACACAGGCGCGACATCGGCATGGTGTTCCAGAACTATGCCTTGTTTCCGCACCTGACAATCGCGGAGAATATCGCCTTCCCGCTATCCGTTCGCAAAATCAACAAGCCGGAAGCACAGGAGCGCGTGAGGGCGGCGTTGCGCATGATCAAGATGGAAACCCTGGCGCAGCGGCGACCCGGGCAGCTGTCCGGCGGTCAGCAGCAGCGCGTCGCGCTGGCCCGCGCGCTGGTTTTCAACCCGCAGCTCGTGCTGATGGACGAGCCCTTGGGTGCCCTGGACAAGCGCCTGCGAGAGCAGATGCAACTGGAGATCAAGCAACTGCACGAGACGATGGGCATCACCGTCGTCTACGTCACCCACGATCAGAGCGAAGCGCTCACCATGTCGGACCGTATCGCCGTGTTCAATGACGGCATCGTGCAGCAGATCGACAAACCCAACGCGCTTTACGAGCATCCGGTGAACAGCTTCGTCGCCCACTTCATCGGCGAGAACAATGTGCTGGCCGGCACCGTCGAAACGGTCGACAAGGACTATTGCCGCGTCGCGCTGGCTGGTGGGGGTGCCGTGACCGCGCGGGCGGTCAACGTATCAGGCGGCGGCGCATCGACCTCCCTGTCGGTGCGGCCGGAGCGGATCGCCATTGTCCCGGATGGCACCTCCAGCGAGGGACCGAACCGCCTGCCGGCCAAGGTGCAGAACACCATCTATCTCGGCGACCACGCGCTGGCCGTGCTCGATGTCGCCGGCAACGGGGAGTTCATGGTCAAGCTTCAGCCGGGGGCGCATGACAGCCTGAGATATGGCGACAGCGTGTTCATCACCTTCCGCCCTGAGGACTGCCTGGCCCTTGATCCCGTCTGATTCAATCCTGCAGCATGTCTTTGGCGCAAGCGGACCGGCATCGATCAACCTCAACGCAACGCAGATGAAGAAGGAACAAGGACCATGCTGAAGCGCAACATTGGCAAGATTGCTCTGGGTTTCGCCGCGGCGTTCACCGCCAGCGCAGCGCTGGCCACGGTCGCGCAGGCGCGTGACCTCACCGTCGTGTCGTGGGGCGGGGCGTATCAGGATGCCCAGAAGAAGGTCTATTTCGAGCCGTTCAAGAAGGCGGCCGGAATTCCGATGAACGACGAGTCCTGGGACGGCGGCATCGGGGTGCTGCGCGCCAAGGTGCAGGGTGGCGCCGCCACCTGGGACGTCGTCCAGGTCGAGAGCGACGAACTGGCGGTCGGCTGCGAGGAAGGCCTGTTCGAGAAGATGGACTATTCCAAAATCGGCGGCGAGGCCGCCTATATCCCGCCGTCAGTCAATCCCTGCGGTGTCGGCGCCATCCTCTACGATTTCGTTCTCGGCTACGACAAGGACAAGCTGAAGCAGGCCCCGGGCGGCTGGGGCGACTTCTTCGACACCAAGAAGATTCCGGGTAAGCGCGGCCTGCGTCAGGGCCCGAAGACCACGCTGGAGATCGCCCTCATGGCCGACGGCGTCGCACCGAAGGACGTCTACAAGGTGCTGGCGACCGACGAGGGCATCGATCGCGCCTTCAAGAAGCTGGACACCATCAAGGGCGACATCGTCTGGTGGAAGGCTGGCGCCCAGCCGCCGCAATTGCTCGCTTCCGGCGAGGTGGCGATGACCTCGGTCTACAACGGCCGCATCGACACCGCGAACAAGAACGAGAAGAAGAATTTTGGCATGGTATGGGACGGGGCGCTGTTCACTCTCGACAGTTGGGTCATCCTGAAGGGGAGCCCGAACAAGGACGCGGCCTACAAGTTCCTGGATTTCGCCGGCAAGGCGGAGAACCAGTCCAAGCTGTCGGAGAACATCGCTTATGGCACTTCGAACAAGGACGCAGCCACCCGGCTGCAGCCCGCCGTTCTGAAGGACCTGCCGACGGCGCCTGATAACATCAAGAACGCGGTCGAGATCAACGTTGGCTTCTGGCTCGAGAACATCGACCGCCTGACCGAGCGCTTCAACAAATGGGCAGCAAAATAGCGTGTAACCGGAACCGACATACAGGAGCAGGTAGAGGTCGCGGACAACGCGCCCGTGACGCATCCTTCGAGACGCCCGCCTACGGCGGGCCCTCAGGATGAGGACGGAATGTGCGGCAGCGGTGTCACAGCAGGCGCCGATGTCGATGAGCCTCATCCTGAGGAGACCGCCACCGGGTCCGCGCAAAGCGCGGCCCGATGACAGGCTCCGCGGTCGTCTCGAAGGACGAGGCGCTTGCTCAGGCCGATCGACAAGGCCACATGCGATTGCCCGGCCTGAAGTGGCGAAGGATGTGCAGTCAAAGAGGCTCGCAGCATGACAGCTACACCCGCGATCGGCGCAGATGCCCGGACCGAAGTGCCGCTCAAGCGACGCCTGAAGCGGGCCGAGCGGGCGCGCCAGATCAAAGCATTGGCGCTGGTTCTGCCGCTTCTGCTGTTTCTGCTCTTCACCTTCGCAGGCCCGATCGCCGGCATGCTGTGGCGCTCGGTCGACGATCGGGAGGTGCGCCAGATCCTGCCCCAAACCGTAGCTGCTCTCGCCGACTGGGATGGCAAGGACCTGCCGGACGAAAAGGCCTTTGCTGCGCTGGCAAGCGATATCCTGGCGGCGCGCGCCTCCGGCACCATGGCCATTGCGGCCAAGCGGCTGAACTACGCACTGAACGGCTTCCGCACCATCCTGACCAGCACGGCACGCAATCTGAAGGCGGTGCCGGAGCGAGGGACGGCCAAGGAGACATTGGGCAAGATCAATCCGGCCTGGCGCGAACGCGCCACCTGGACGACGATCAAGGACGCCAGTGGTCCATTGACCGGCTTCTACCTGCTGGCGGCGCTCGACCTCACCCGGAACATGGACGGCGCGATCGTCGCGGCCCCGCCGGATCAGGCCATTTACCGCAACGTATTCACCCGCACCTTCGTGATCAGTCTCAGCGTCACGGCACTCTGCCTGATCCTCGGCTTCCCGGTCGCCTACCTGCTGGCGACGCTGCCGCCCGGCCGGTCGAACCTGCTGATGATCTTCGTCCTGCTGCCGTTCTGGACGTCGCTTCTGGTCCGCACCTGCGCCTGGATCGTGCTGTTGCAGAGCAAGGGCGTCGTGAACGACAGCCTGCACTGGCTTGGCATCATCGACGAGCCGTTGCGCCTGATCTACAACCGCTTCGGCGTCTGCGTGGCGATGACCCACGTTCTCCTGCCGTTCATGATCCTGCCGCTGTACAGCAGCATGAAGGCGATCTCGCCTGCTTACATGCGTGCGGCCGCCTCGCTCGGTGCGCCGCCGGTCACCGCCTTCCTGCGGATCTACCTGCCGCAAACGCTGCCCGGTATCGGGGCCGGAAGCCTGCTCGTCTTCATCCTGGCGCTCGGCTACTACATCACACCGGCACTCGTCGGCGGCGCCGCCGATCAAATGATCAGCTACTTCATCGCGCTCTACACGACCGAGACGGCCAACTGGGGCCTTGCTTCGGCGTTGGGTGCGGTGCTGCTGCTCGCCACTGTTCTGCTCGCTCTCCTCTACGGAAAACTGGTGCAGGGACGGCGAGTGACGGGAGGGATGAAGAATTGAGCGACAATCCTTCCCTCCGCACGCCGAGCCAACGCATCGCATGGACCGCGACTATCGTCGTCTCCACGCTGGTGTTCATCTTCCTGATCGCGCCAATCCTGGCGATCATGCCGCTGTCCTTCAGCTCGGGCTCGTACTTGACCTATCCGCTGCCCGGCCTCTCCTTGCGCTGGTACGACGATTTCATCAATTCGCCGCGCTGGATGAATTCGCTGAAGAACAGCATGATCATAGGCGTCGCCTCGACCCTGCTGTCCATGGTGCTCGGCACATTGGCCGCGCTGGGGCTGGCGCAGTGGAAGAGCCGGCTCAAACCGCTCGTGCTGGCCTTCGTGCTGTCGCCGGTCGTGGTGCCCGGCGTCATCACCGCGGTCGGTCTGTATTTCTTCTTCGCCCCGATCGGACTGACCGGCAGCTATCTCGGCTTGATCCTGGCTCACACCGCGCTGGCGACGCCCTTTGTGGTGATCACGGTCGGCGCGACGCTGCAAAGCTTCGACACCAATCTGGCGCGCGCCGCCGCCTCACTCGGCGCCTCGCCGCTCTACGCGTTCCGCCGCGTGATCCTGCCGCTGATCCTGCCCGGCCTCGCGTCGGGTGCGCTGTTCGCCTTCGCGACCAGCTTCGATGAGGTGGTGATCGTGCTGTTCATGGCAGGTCCCGAGCAGCGCACCCTGCCGCGCGAGATGTTCGCCGGCATCCGCGAGAACATCAGCCCGACGATCACGGCCGCGGCGGTGATGCTGACGACGGTATCGATCATCCTGCTCGCGACCATGGAACGCTTGCGCCGACGGAACGAACGGCTCAAAGGCAGCAGCGCCTAGGCGACGTTCGTCTTCCTTTTCCCGCGAGCGTCGCTGCCCTCTCCCGCAAGGGGAGAGGGCACAGCAATGCGCTATCGTGACGTTGCGATATTCCTCCTCCCGGGAACACCACCCGCCCTTTCTTTTTTGCATTCTGCTATGGCGCGGATCGCTTAGCTGCGCCTGCAGATAGCCGTTAAAACTCCTCCCGCAACAAAGCCCAAACAACAACACACAGGGAGAAACAACATGCAAAAACTCAGTGTCGCGGTCGCAGCTGGCCTCGCTCTGGCCGTAACATCCGGCACCGCGCAGGCGCAGATTTCCGACGAAATCGTCAAGATCGGCGTGCTTACGGACATGTCGAGCCTCTATGCGGACGCGACCGGCAAGGGCTCGCTCGCCGCCGTCGAGATGGCGGTCGCGGACTACGGCGGCAAGGTCGCGGGCAAGCCGGTCGCGGTCGTCGCCGCCGATCACCAGAACAAGCCCGATGTCGGCGTCAACATCGCCCGCAACTGGTACGACAACGACAAGGTCGACGCGATCTTCGACGTGCCGACCTCCTCGGTGGCGCTGCCAGTCTCGGCGCTGACGCGCGAGAAGAACAGGATCAATATCAATTCCGGCGGCGGCTCGTCCGACATCACCGGCACCGCCTGCTCGCCCAACACGGTGCATTGGACCTACGACACCTATGCGCTGTCGAACGTCGCCGGCAAGGCGATGGTCAAGCGCGGCGAGGACAGCTGGTTCTTCGTCACCGCCGACTACGCTTTCGGCATGGCGCTCCAGCGCGACGCCGCCAACGTGGTCAAGGAGAGCGGCGGCAAGGTGCTCGGCGAGGTCCGCCATCCGCTCAACTCGTCGGACTTCTCCTCCTTCCTGCTCCAGGCCCAGGCCTCCAAGGCCAAAGTGGTCGCGCTGGCGAATGCCGGCGGCGACACCACCAACGCGTTGAAGCAGGCTTCCGAGTTCGGCCTGACCCAGGGCGGCCAGAAGATGATCGCGCTGCTGCAGGAGATCACCGACACGCATTCGCTCGGCATCAAGGCGACGCAAGGCCTGATCGTCACCGACGCCTTCTACTGGGACATGAACGAGGAGACGCGGGCCTTTTCGAAGCGCTTCAACGAGAAGGTCGGGCACATGCCGACCATGATCCAGGCCGGCCTCTATTCGGCGACCATGCACTACCTGAAGGCGATCGACGCCATCAAGACCGACGAGGCACCGAAGGTGATGGAACAGATGCGCAAGACACCGATCAACGACTTCTTCGCCAGGAACGGCAAGATCCGCATCGACGGCCGCATGGTCCACGACATGTATCTGTTCGAGGTCAAGAAGCCTGAGGAATCCAAGGGCGAGTGGGACCTCTACAAGCTGATCGCCACCGTGCCCGGCGACGAGGCGTTCCGTCCGCTCGACAAGGGCGGCTGCCCGATGGTGACGGGGCATTGAACTGCGCTCGTCGTCATTGCGAGCTACGCAATCTTGTCGCGAGCTCCTCGCAATGACGGGGAGGAAAAGACACGACAGCGCGCCCAGTGAAAACCGGGCGCGCTTCGTCTAGGCAGTTACGCGAGCCGCATTACTCCGAATACTTGAACTCGGGCATGCTCTTCAGCTCGTCCTTGCTGGCGTTGAACACGGCATGATCCGGATACCATTTCGACGCGGACGACGTGGTCGCGGTCTTGTCGGTTCCGGTCGCTGCGCCAGTCGTCGTGGTCCCGGCCGGCCGGCCGGGCGGGCTGGTGGCCGCTGGGCCGCTATAGGCGATGGCCTCGTTGGTGAACTTCAGCTTCTCGTAGGGCACCGCGACCAGATGCTCGCCCATGCCGAGGAAGCCGCCGACGCCGATCACGGCGATCTTGATGTTACCGTTCTTGTCCATCAAGAGGTCGTTGATCGAGCCGATGTTCTCGTTGGCCTCGTTATAGACCTTGACGCCCGACATTTTCGACACGCGCCACTGGTCGGACGCGCTCGTCGTCGTGGCGGTAGCCGCGGTCGGCGCCTTGTCGGTGGTGGCGGTTGGTGCTTGCGCGAACGCCGCGGTCGCAAGCAGTACTGTGCCGGCGAGGCCGGCAACGATCGACTTCATCATGTTGTCCTCTCCTTCACAAACCTCGTGCGGAGAAAACAGCGCTGATCACGCGCGGTTCCGTGCGGGCGGCAATTTCGTCGCGCAATGCGCGAGCCGAAAATCACGGCAAGGCACGTTCCGGCGTCATCCAGGGACATATTGCGGCGCACGGTTCCCCGCCGACGATCATGCGCCCTGGGTGAAGCATGATCGCGGCGGGGAACGCGCCGACCCAGCGTCGCCCAGGTCAGCTCTTGTAGTCGATCAGCAGCGCGGAGAAGCTCGAGCCGCTCGACGCGCTGCCATTGGCACCGTAGGACGACGCCGACGATTGCGATTGCTGCAGCGCCTGGAGGAATTGTTGGAGGATTTCCGCGGTCGTTGCGTCAGCCGACGTGCTGTTGGTCGAATCCGTGGTCGTCGACGAATCCGAAGAAGCATCATCCGGCGGCGGGCCGGGCGGCGGTCCGCCTGCCCCGCCGGGGCCACCCGCTCCGCCGGGACCATAGGCGAAGGCGGACTGAAACACGCTCTTCAGCTCCTCGGCCTGATCCGAGGTCAGCGTCCCGTTCGACACCTCGTTCGAGATGAGGTCGTCGATCTTCGACTGCATCTCGTCCTTGGAGAGACGCGTGCCGCTCGATTGGTCGCTCGACCGGCTCTGCTGGAGCGCCGTGTCGATGTCGGTCAACGCGGTCGAGAGCGCGGACTGGTCCGACGACGAGATCGTGCCGGCAGAGACTTGCGATTGCAATTCCTGCTGCAGCCGCTGCAGCGGCGACTGGTAGCTGCCGGCGGAGGCCGCCGAAATCGAGGTCATGATGGCTCCGTGGATCTTGCGGGGTTTCGTAGCGAACGGCGCCACGGTATGGTTAACGGCCTTAACGAGATCTTGCCGCTCCACTGCCCGGTCATGTCCCGGCATTGCGACGGGGCTGATGGAAACACTCTGAAACAAAAATCTTCGCCATTTGGCCCGAATCTTGGACAAACAAAGCGCATGGCCATTCCCAATCCCAACATCCTGGTCGTCGAGGACGACCGCGAAACCCGGACGTTGATTGCGAAGTACCTGCGCAACAACGCCTGCAACGTCACCGCCGTGAGCGATGGCCGCGAGATGTCGCGCGCCATGGCCGACCATCGCGTCGACCTGATCATTCTCGACGTCATGCTGCCGGGCGAGGACGGCCTCAGCCTGTGCCGCAAGGTGCGCGCGGAGGCGCAGACGCCGATCATCATGCTGACCGCGCGTGGCGAGGACGTCGACCGCATCGTCGGCCTCGAGATGGGCGCGGACGATTATCTGCCGAAACCGTTCAACCCGCGCGAGCTGCTCGCCCGCATCAACGCGGTGCTGCGCCGCCAGGCCGCCGCGCAGGCGGCGAGCACGATCGAAGGCGCCTCCACGCTCGCCTTCGAGGGCTGGCGTATCGACCTGCGCCTGCGCGAATTGCGCAATCCGGAAGGCGCGCGCGTCGCGGTGACCAGCGCCGAATTCGATCTGCTCAGGACGTTCTGCGAGCGGCCCGGCCGCGTGCTGTCGCGCGACAGCCTGCTTGACCTCACGCAGGGCCGCAACACCGGCTCGTTCGAACGCTCCATTGACGTGCTGGTCAGCCGCATCCGCCGCAAGATCGAGCCCAATCCGGCCGATCCGACCATGATCAAGACGGTGCGCTCCGGCGGCTATCTGTTCACGCCGAGGACGGAAGCGGTGACCGCGCCCCTGAGCAGCTGAAGGGCGCGCCGACGATGAAGCCGTTCGGGTTCTTCCATCTCAAGGGGATCGGCGGGCAGATCGCCGCGCTGGTGCTGGCTTCGACCGTCGCGCTGCATCTCGTCGTCACCACCGCCTTTCTGATCAGCCGGCCGGACCGCCCGGACACCCCGCCGGACGGCGCCCATCAATTGACCGATGCTGCGCTGCTGCTCGGCGCGGCCGATGCCAGCGAGCGACCGCGCCTCGTCGCCGACCTCGCGCGCGCCTTCCCCAGGCTCGGCATCGAGATGCTCGCCCCCGGGTCGGTGATCGAGTCGGGCGACGGCGCCCACCTGTTCGGGATGCGCCGTCATCTCGGGCGCGGCTACAAGGTGATGCAGCTCGCCGCCGAGGGTCGCGCGCACCGCGTCGGGGTCGAATTGCCCGACGGCACCGTGATCACCGGCCACGTCGACGGCGGCCCGCGGCCGTGGTTCTGGGGCGCACCATGGCTGGTGACGCTGATGACCGCCTTCATCTGTATCACCGTGCTCGGCCTGTGGGCGGCGCGTGCGCTGGCCGCGCCGCTGTCGTCCTTCGCCAAGGCCGCGGAGAATTTCAGCCTGGACGGCACCGCCGAGCCGCTGCCCGAGCGCGGCCCGGAGGAGATCCGTTCGGTCGCGCGCGCGCTCAACCGCATGCATGAGCGGATCGCGCGGCTGATGTCGGATCGCACGCGGATGCTGGCTGCGATCAGCCACGATCTGCGCACGCCGATCACGCGCCTGAGGCTGCGCGCCGAGTTCATCGAGGACGAAGGCAACCGCAAGCGCATGCTGATCGATCTCGACCAGATGCGCTCGATGCTGGAATCCGTGCTGTCGCTGCTGCGCAACGACCGCAAGATCGAGGCGGTGACGCTGGTCGACATCGCCAGCACGCTGCAGCTCGTCGCCGACCAGTTCGGCGACATGGGCCATGTCGTGCATTATGACGGGCCGGCGTCCGCGACCGCCGCCGCGCGGCCCGACGATCTGCATCGCGGCGTCACCAACCTCGTCGAGAACGCCGTGCGCTTCGGCGCCGAGGTGACGATCCGCCTCGACGTCACGGGCACGACGCTCGTCATCGACGTCGAGGACGACGGACCCGGCATCTCGGACGCACGCAAGCAGGAGATGCTGGAGCCGTTCGTGCGCGGCGACGATGCGCGCACCATGGACGAGTCCACCGGCTTCGGGCTCGGCCTGTCGATCGCGCGCGCGATCGCGCTCGCGCATGGCGGCGAGCTGTCGCTGCACGACCGCGAGCCGCATGGCTTGATCGTGCGGATGCAATTGCCGATCTGGCAGGAGCCGCGGCTCGCCGCGTAGGGCGGATCAAGCCGCGAGCGGCGGGTGCACGACGGCCTCAGGCGCGAAGATCGCCACCGCCTCGAAGCGATAGTTGCAGGCGTGGCAGGTCCAGAGATAGGAGACGCGCCCCTCGCCCGGCTCGATCCAGTCCGGCTGCGGGATCGGCGTGCCGCATTGGGCACAGGGATTGTCTCTGGGGACATCGCCGAAATGTGCGTTGGCCATGTTCGATTTCGTCATGGCACCTCTCCCGTTTTGCAGCGTCTTCATACTCGCTTTCGCATCCCTGCGCGAATAGACAGGCATGCTGCCGCGAGCCGGGGTCGTTTGCCCCGAAGGTCCTGCTTCAAGGTTCTCCTGCGCCAGCTTTGCGTCGTAACGACGGCCCGGCGCTGCAAAATCGCCGATGGCGGCGTTTGGTCACATCATCGCCGCGTTCGGCAGGCCTAACGGCAGCCGGACGCAGGTCCGTCCGTTCTGCCGAGGAATATTTCAATGAAAATTTTGCGTATCGCCGTGCTCGCTGCGGCGGGGCTGATGATGGCGGAGGCGGCGAATGCCGGCGAAGTCGAATATGCCGAGATGGTCGCGGCCCATGCCCGCGCCGAGGGCGTGCCGGAGGCGCTGGTGCACCGTGTGATCATGCGCGAGAGCCGCTATCAGCCCGGCCTCGTCGGCCGTGGCGGCACCATCGGGCTGATGCAGATCAAGCTCGCGACCGCCCGCGGGGTCGGCTACACCGGCGATGCCGCCGGCCTGCGCGATCCCAACACCAACCTCACTTATGCGGTCAAATATCTCGCCGGCGCCTATCGCGCCGCCAATGGCGACCACGCCCGAGCCGTGCGTTATTTCGCGGGCGGCTATTACTACGTTGCAAAGCGGCAGCGGCAGGAGGCCGTGCAGGTCGCGACGATGGGCGAGGCCAATATGGGCGAGACTTGGCTCGAGCCGAACGGCAACCCGCAGCCGATGTTCGGCACCGCCCCGCACAGGAAGCTGGCCCAGCGCGTCCGCAACGCCCGGGCGCAGGTTCCCGCACGCTAATCCGCCGTCATGGCCGGGCTTGTCCCGGCATGACGAACGCTCCGCGTTGACACCAGCTCCCACTGGCATACATTAGAGCCGTTCCGAGGGGTGCTCCGAGGAGGAGCTGAGATACCGCTAAATGGGCAATACCGCCCAGGACCGCGGTGACCCTTTGAACCTGATCCGGGTCATGCCGGCGAAGGGACAGGGATGTACCAAACCACCAAGCGGCCGGACTCACCGGTATCCATCATCGGCGCAGGCATCGCAGGGGCTTGGCAGGCCTTGCTGTTCGCGCAGGCCGGCCATGCCGTGACGTTACACGAGCGTGGTGACGCCGCCATGACCGACGCCACCAGCCACTGGGCCGGCGGCATGCTCGCGCCCTATTGCGAGGCGGAGGTCGCCGAACCCATCATCAGCCGCCTCGGCCTGCGCTCCCTCGACATCTGGCGCCGCGAATTGCCGGAAACGCCGTTCAACGGCTCGCTCGTCGTCGCCCATCCCCGCGAGCGCAATGATTTCGAGCGCTTTGCCCGGATGACCGAGGGCCACGAACGGCTCGATGCCGCCGGCCTCACCGCGCTGGAGCCGTCGCTGGAGGGCCGCTTCCGCGAGGCCCTGTTCTTCCCGAGCGAGGGCCATGTCGAGCCGCGCCGCGTGCTGCCGAAATTGCACGAGCGCATCCGCGCCGCCGGCGGCACCATCAAATTCTCCAGCGACGCTTCAGCCAAAGATCTCGACGGCATCGTGATCGACTGCCGCGGCCTTTCCACGCGCGACGAGCAGCCTGACTTACGCGGCGTCAAGGGCGAGATGATCCTGATCGAGACCAACGAGGTGCAGCTTGCGCGTCCGGTGCGGCTGATCCATCCGCGCTGGCCGCTCTACGTGATCCCGCGCGAGGACAACCTGTTCATGCTGGGCGCGACCTCGATCGAGGCCGAGGACACCGGCGTCAGCGTGCGCTCGGCGCTGGAGCTGTTAGGGGCCGCCTACGCGGTGCATCCGGCCTTCGGCGAAGCCCGCATCGTCGAATTCGGCTCCGGCCTTCGCCCCGCTTTTCCCGACAATTTGCCGCGCATCGGCATTCGTGACGGCAAGATCAGCGTCAACGGGCTCTACCGCCATGGCTTCCTGATCGCGCCGGCGCTCGCCGAGCTGACACTTGCCTACGTCCAGCGCGGCCAGATCGACAACGAGGTGATGCAGTGCGGGTGATCGTCAACGGCGAGCAGCGCGAGGTGGCTTCGGTCAGCGTCGACGCGCTGCTCACCGAGCTCGACTATGAGGGCACCCATTTCGCCATCGCGCTCAATTACGACGTCGTGCCGAAAAGCCGCTGGGCGGAAACGCAGCTGAATGCCGGCGACGAGATCGAGATCATCACGCCGCGGCAGGGAGGGTGAGGATGCGCAACACTCTATTCTCGTCGTCCCGGCGTAGGCCGGGACCCATACCGCGTGATCTCACCTGGGGCACGCGAGGAGAGACCGACCATCGCAACGCCCGTTCGTGGTTATGGGTCCCGGCCTACGCCGGGACGACGGTTGCATTTGAGGAAACACCGACATGGTGACCTTCTACGGCAAGACCTTCTCTTCCCGCCTGCTGATCGGCAGCGCGCTCTATCCCTCGCCGGCGATCATGCAGGCGGCGATCCGCGCCTCCGGCTCCAACATCGTCACGGTGTCGCTGCGGCGAGAATCCGCCGGCGGCAAGAGCGGGGACGCGTTCTGGAAGCTGATCCGCGAGCTCGACGTCACCGTGCTGCCGAACACCGCCGGCTGCCGCAGCGTGCGCGAGGCGGTGACGACCGCAAAACTCGCGCGCGAATTGTTCGGCACGAGCTGGATTAAGCTGGAGGTCATCGCCGACAACGACACGCTGCAGCCCGACGTCGTCGGCCTGGTCGAAGCCGCCAGCATCCTGATCAAGGACGGCTTTGAGGTCTTCCCCTATTGCACCGAGGATCTCTCGGTCGCCAACCGCCTGGTCGATGCCGGCTGCAAGGTGGTGATGCCGTGGGCCGCGCCGATCGGCAGTGCCAAGGGGATCATCAATCGCGATGCCCTCAAGCTGCTGCGCGAGCGGCTGCCTGACATCACGCTGGTGGTCGACGCCGGCTTAGGGGCGCCGAGCCACGCCGCCCACGCGCTCGAGCTCGGCTACGACGCCGTGCTGCTCAACACCGCCATCGCCAAAGCCGCCGATCCCGTCGCCATGGCCAGCGCCTTCCGCCTCGGTGTCGAGGCCGGCCGCACCGCGTACGAGGCCGGGCTGATGAACGCCCGCGACTTCGCCTCCCCCTCCACCCCTGTCGTTGGGACCCCGTTCTGGCATGCCGTATCCTGATCGTTTCTATCCCGTCGTCGACAGCCTTAAATGGGTCAAGCGCCTGACCAAGCTCGGCGTCGGCACCATCCAGCTGCGCGCCAAGGACCTCAACGACGCCGACGCGCTGCAGATCGTCACGGATGCGCTGGCGATCACCAAGGACACGCAGGCCAAGCTGGTCGTGAACGACTATTGGCGTGCGGCGGTCGTCGCCGGCGCAAAATATCTGCATCTCGGCCAGGAGGATCTCGCCGACGCCGACCTCAAGGCGATCCGCGAGGCCGGGCTGTCCCTCGGCATCTCCACCCATGACGACGCCGAGCTCGCGACCGCGCTCGAAGCCAAGCCCGACTACGTCGCGCTCGGCCCGATCTTCTTCACCACGCTGAAATCGATGCGCTTCGAGCCGCAGGGCATTCCAAAAATCACGGAATGGAAGCAGCGCATCGGCAACATTCCGCTGGTCGCGATCGGCGGCATCAAGTTCGAGCACGCCGCCGAGATCTTTGCCGCAGGCGCGGATTCCATCGCCGTCGTGTCCGACGTCACCCAGAACGCCGATCCCGATGCCCGCGTGCGGCAGTGGCTCGGCCTGTCCAAGGAGGCTGCGTGATGCATGTCCCGCTCTCTCCACCCGTCATTGCGAGGAGCCCTTGCGACGAAGCAATCCAGACTGCTTCCGCGGAAACATTTCTGGATTGCTTCGCTGCGCTCGCAATGACGGAGAACTTCGTCGCCAGCGTCGCCCAGACGCACGCACAACAGAATTAAACGGAGGCCCCCATGAACATCCGCTCCAACCCCGATAAGACCATCCCCGCCGTCACCACCGGCCCGCTTCCCTCCTCGCGGAAGATCTTCGCATCCCCTGACGCCGCGCCCGACCTGCGCGTGCCCTTGCGCGAGATCATCCTCTCCGAAGGCGCCGGCGAGCCGAACCTGCCGGTCTACGACACCTCGGGCCCCTACACCGACCCGAGCGTCACCATCGACGTCAACGCCGGCCTTGCCCGCAACCGCAAGCAATGGGTGCTGGAGCGCGGCGGTGTCGAGGAATATGAGGGCCGCCAGATCAAGCCGGAGGACAATGGCAGCGTCTCCACCGACAAGGCCGCGCGCGCCTTCTCGGCCTATCACAAACCCTTACGCGGCCTCGACGGCCACAAGGTGACCCAGCTCGAATTCGCCCGCGCCGGCATCATCACCAAGGAGATGATCTACGTCGCGGCGCGCGAGAATCTCGGCCGGAAGGCACAGCTCGAGCGCGCCGAAGCGGCCCTCGCCGACGGCGAAAGCTTTGGCGCCGCGGTGCCCGCCTTCATCACGCCGGAATTCGTCCGCGACGAGATCGCGCGCGGCCGCGCCATCATCCCCTCCAACATCAACCACTCCGAGCTCGAGCCGATGATCATCGGCCGCAACTTCCTGACCAAGATCAACGCCAATATCGGCAACTCGGCGGTAACGTCATCCGTCGAGGAAGAGGTCGAGAAGATGGTGTGGGCGATCCGCTGGGGCGCCGACACCGTGATGGACCTCTCCACGGGGCGCAACATCCACACCACCCGCGAATGGATCCTGCGCAACTCGCCGGTGCCGATCGGCACCGTGCCGATCTACCAGGCGCTGGAGAAGTGCAACGGCGATCCGGTGCAGCTCACCTGGGAGCTCTACAAGGACACGCTGATCGAGCAGTGCGAGCAGGGCGTCGACTATTTTACGATCCACGCCGGCGTGCGCCTGCAATACATTCACCTCACCGCCAACCGCGTCACCGGCATCGTCAGCCGCGGCGGCTCGATCATGGCGAAGTGGTGCCTGGCGCATCACAAGGAAAGCTTCCTCTATACGCATTTCGACGAGATCTGCGATCTCATGCGCAAGTATGACGTCTCGTTCTCGCTCGGCGACGGCCTGCGTCCGGGCTCGATCGCGGACGCCAACGACCGCGCGCAATTCGCCGAACTCGAGACGCTCGGCGAGCTCACGAAGATCGCGTGGGACAAGGGCTGCCAGGTCATGATCGAAGGCCCCGGCCACATCCCGATGCACAAGATCAAGATCAACGTCGACAAGCAGCTTAGGGAGTGCGGCGAAGCCCCGTTCTACACGCTGGGGCCGCTGACCACCGACATCGCGCCGGGCTATGACCACATCACCTCAGGGATCGGTGCGGCCATGATCGGCTGGTTCGGCTGCGCCATGCTCTGCTATGTCACGCCGAAGGAGCATCTGGGCCTGCCCGACCGCAACGACGTCAAGACCGGCGTCATCACCTACAAGATCGCCGCCCACGCCGCCGACCTCGCCAAGGGCCACCCCGCCGCGCAACTGCGCGACGACGCGCTCTCGCGCGCCCGCTTCGACTTCCGCTGGACCGACCAGTTCAACCTCGGCCTCGATCCGGACACCGCGAAAAGCTTCCACGACGAGACCCTGCCTAAGGAAGCCCACAAGGTCGCCCATTTCTGCTCGATGTGCGGGCCAAAATTCTGCTCGATGAAGATCACGCAGGACGTGCGCGATTACGCCGCGACGCTGAATGATCCGAACTCGGTGGGCATGTCGATGGCCGGCACCGTCGAGGACGGCATGGCGAAGATGAGCGCGAAGTTCAAGGAGATGGGAAGCAGCGTGTATCTGGATGCGGAGAAGGTGAAGGAGAGTAACCGGGTGCTGTGAGGCCCTGGCTCTAGATATCTCATTGCAAGCAAGGCCGGGCTCATGCCCGGCCTTTTCTCTAAGGGATCATTCCTCGAACAACTCCTTGAACAGCGTCTTCGCGCGTTCGAGTCCCTCCTCCGTGAACACTACCGACTTCACCTTGCCAACGGGATCATCAATCATTCCCTTGTCATGAAGGCGGCCGAGCACATCCCAGTCAAATCCCTTCCATGCCCGATAACCATCGTGCAGTGTCAGATAGAGCAAGGCCAACGCTGCGTCATCGATCTTGTCCTTGTTGATCGCCATCTTGATCTCCCACAGAGCCGATTGAGATTATCCTATTCGGCAATAGGCAATTCGCAACGCGCCTCCAACGGCCGCAAGCGACTTAACGAGCTCATTGGTCTACGGATATGCTCGACACAGAACGCGACCGCCTCCCCGACCAGCTCCGTCCCAACCTCCGCCTCGTCTTCGTCGGCACCGCCGCCTCGACGCGCTCGGCGGAGCTCGGGCACTATTACGCCCATCCCGGCAACCGCTTCTGGCGCGCGATCCATGAGGCCGGGATTACGCCGCGGCGCTATCAGCCGGGCGAGTTCGCAGCGCTGATCGCGCTCGGGATCGGCTTCACCGATCTCTCCAAGTCGGGCGCCGGGATGGATCACCAGATCGCGACGGAGACGATCGACGTGCCGGGGTTCAGGGCCAAGATGGAAAAGTATCGGCCGCGGACGATTGCGTTCACGAGCAAGAAGGCGGCGACCTTGTTTTATGGCAGGCCGTCGCGCGTGATTGCGCTCGGGCGGCAGAAGCGCGGTGAGTATCCAGCGGAGGTATTCGTGCTGCCGTCGCCGTCGGGCGCGGCGTCGGGGCATTGGACGCTGGAGCCGTGGCGCGAGCTGGCGGCGTGGATTGGTCGTGAGGTGGGCTGATCGCGCCCGCCCTCAGGCGTCGTCCCGGCGGAGGCCGGGACCCATAGCCACAGGGAGAAGTTTGGCGAAGACTCGTCGTTCGGTACTGCGACCGTCTGCAACAGATGAATCACGCGGTATGGGTCCCGGCCTTCGCCGGGACGACACCGTGGGTTGGGACATATGGCGCTGGCCAAATCGGAGTCGGATGGCTTGTCGGAATCCGCACCCGTCGTTCGTCCTCCGGCTGCAAAGCGCGATCACCCGGAGTCCCCAGATGCTTCCAACCATCACCGCCTTCGAAAACTCCCCCGATCGCGGCCGCGGGCAGGCGCGCGACATGCGGGTCCGTTGGGCGCTTGAGGAAGTCGGCCAGCCCTACGACGTCCGCCTCGTCTCGTTCGAGCAGATGAAGCAGCCGGCGTACCGTGCGCTGCATCCGTTCGGGCAGATCCCGACCTTTGAAGACGGCGATCTTGCCCTGTTCGAGTCCGGCGCGATCGTGCTCCATATCTCCGAGCGTCATGCCGGACTGCTGCCGGTCGAGCCGAACGCGAGGAGCCGCGCGATCGCGTGGATGTTTGCCGCACTCAGCACGGTGGAGCCGCCGATCATCGAGCTCGCCATGGCGATGCTGTTCGAGCGCGACAAGAGCTGGTACGCGGAGCGCCTGCCCATGCTTCAAGATCGCGTCCGTATCAGGCTCGGCGAACTGTCCCGCCACCTCGGCGATGCCGACTGGCTCGACGGCGCCTTCAGCGCCGGCGATCTCCTGATGGTGACGGTGCTGCGCCGGCTGAACACATCGGGCCTGCTGGATGAATATCCTGAGATCGCCGCCTATGTCGCCCGCGGCGAAGCGCGGCCGGCCTTCAGGCGGGCTTTCGATGCGCAACTGGCGGTGTTCAACGCGGCGTCGCGTTCGTAGGGTGGGTTAGCCTCGCGGCTGCGCGAAGCGCAGTCCGCGCGGCGTAACCCACCGCTTCTATCGCCGCGGACGCTGAAGTGGTGGGTTACGCCTTGCACCGTCGCGAGCCGGACGACCGCGCGCGTGAGCGGCTAACCCACCCTACGAGATCAGCATCGCACTCCGCCCATTGCGTCTGCCACGGCGCCCCTGCATGCTGGCCCTGCCAACACAGAGGAGCCGCCGCCCATGCTGACCCTCTACTCCTACCCAGAACTCTTCGGCGTCGCCGACAACAACGGCTACGGCCTCAAGGTCTACGCCTTCTTCAAACTCGCGGGCGTGCCGTTCGTGCACGAGCATGTGTTCGATGCCTCCGCCGCGCCGCGCGGGCAGCTGCCTTACATCGTCGACGACGGCGAGACCATCGGCGACAGCGAGGCCATCATCGCGCACGCGATCGCAAAA
This sequence comes from Bradyrhizobium genosp. SA-3, assembly GCF_004212635.1. Taxonomy (GTDB): domain Bacteria; phylum Pseudomonadota; class Alphaproteobacteria; order Rhizobiales; family Xanthobacteraceae; genus Bradyrhizobium. The sequence goes on from NZ_PSRT01000081.1 coordinate 32,912, forward strand.
TATCTCCTCACCATCGATGCCTTGCTCTCGCCGGAACAGCGACGCACCAATCATCTCGTCACGCGCATGCTGGACGATCTCTACTGGGTGATGTCGTATTCGCGCTGGAAGGACGAGCGCTATTATCCGGCGTTCCGCGATGCCTTCATCGCGCAGCATCCGCAGATCGACGCGGCCGGCTTTGAGAAGGCCAAGGCCTACAACGCGCAACGCTATCATTTCCAGGGCATCGGCCGCTACACGCCCGAGCAGGCTTACGCGCGGGGGCTTGCCGATCTCAAGGTGCTGGCCGGGATCGTGCCGGCTGCCGGCTATGTGCATGGCGCGGCGCCAACGAGCATCGATGCCGGCATCTACGGCTTCATCGCCAACATCCACTACTCTCCGATCCCGACGCCACTGAAGGCCTTCGTCGATGCGCACGCAAACCTCGTCGCGCATTGCGAGCGGATTCATGCGGCGGTGAGATCGTAGATTGTAGGGTGGGTTAGCTTCGGGCTGCGCGAAGCGCAGTCTGGAGCGTAACCCACCACTGTTCGCCTCCGCGGATCCCAAAGAGGCGGGTTACGCCTGGCGGACTGCGCTTTGCGCATCCGCAAGGCTAACCCACCCTACACAACCTGCCCTACCGCATCGTGATCGCAAGCCCGCTGAGATCCGCATTCGCCATCAACCCGACCTGCCGGCCGGTCAATTCCAGCACCGCGCCCTTCTGGTTGGTCAGCACGATGGCGCGGGCGCCGGCGCCGACGGCAAGGCCGGCACCGGCGGCGCCGTAGACGCCGGCGACATCCGAGGGGCGGTTGATGTTGGAGACGCGGCCGCGCAGCACGGTTTTCGAGCCGCCGAACACGAGACCATAGTCCAGGCCGCCGGTGGAGAGCCCATAGGTGCGGCCGCGGAAATTGAGCACGCCGCTCCCGCCCGAGCCGCCGATGATCCAGCCCGCCTTGTAGATCGTCAGCGTCACGAAACCGCTGTCGGCCCGTGCCGCCGTCGAGAGGCCGGCCAGGGCGGCGATGGCGACCAGCGCGGCGCGGAAGATGGATGCGAGCTTCATAGGGATCTCCGGGGGCTATTTTTCAAGGCAGGATTCGAATCAGACGCGACAAATCTATCCGATCGATCGCGGCGGCAACATGATGGCGGCGCGTGAGGCGTGAGATGCAGCGTTGCATTCAACTGTCATCGCCCGCGCAGGCGGGCGATCAAGTATTCCAGAGGCGGTCGTTGTTGAGCCGAGCAGCCGCGGCGTACTGTGGATGCCCCGGTCAAGCCGGGGCAGGACGGCGGAGTTTGGTCCACAAAGGCAATCTCGCCATCATGCAATTCTGCCAGTGTTTTGCCCGACGAGTCAACTTTTATTTCGGACTTGCCGAAAATACTGATAAGCCTGGCCTTTTCTACTGTGCATGGGGTTGTTTTCGCATTTTTTGTTTTGAGCGGCCCCGGCCTGCCGCTACGCTCATGCGTCTATCGACCATCCCCGAGGTGATGCCATGCCGATCCAGCATTTCGCGCCCCCGCCGCATGTCAAGGCGCCGCCGCTGTCTTTTGCCACCCGCGTTGGCGATCTCCTGTTCGTCTCCGGCATTCCCGGCTTCGACGCCAATGGTGCGCTGCCCGATGGGTTCGAGGCGCAGTTCGCCAACGTCGTCGTCAACATCAAGCGGGTGCTGGTCGATGCAGGCGCGAGCATGCACGACCTCGTCAAGGTCAACGTGCTCCTGACACGCGCCTCGGACGTTGCCGCCATGAACGCGCTCTATGCCGGCACCTTTGGCCCGCCGCCCTACCCCGCGCGCACAACTTGCGTGGTGCAGGCGCTGCCCGATCCGAAGATGCTGATCGAGATCGAGGCGGTGGCGTCGCTTTCGAAGTGAGCAACGCTTAAGCACGTGTGACCTGTCGGGCACGCGGCCAAACCAAATGCGCGGCAGCAACTGACATGTCCGTGAACGGCCGCTCCCCGGCTTGCAAAGACCCTGCTTTTCCCGCACGAATTTTCGGATCCCACTTCCCCCACAAGGAGATACTTCATGCGTCGCGCACTCGCGCTCTGTGCCGTTGCCGGCATCGCTTCGTCCGTGTTCGCCGTGCCCGCCTCGGCGAAGGTCGGCTATTACGTGATCCGCTGGGACAACACCGGCATCTGCCAGGTCTGGAACGAGGACCTGCAGTACAAGCCGTTCCAGTGGGGGGTGTCGACCTACAAGATCGTCAGCAAGCCGCTTCCGACTTTCCAGGAAGCGTCGGATCTCCAGATCAAGATGCGGTCGGACCGCCGTTGCACGCTCTGAACTGACGCAACGGATCGGATCTGAAGGGCGGGTCGCGCGAGCGATCCGCTCTTTTCCTTTTGCGGCGGCCTTAGAGCATGATCCGGAAAAGTGTGTAGCGGTTTTCCGAAAGACCATGCTCAGACAATAACCTAAAGCGCGATGACGATTCATCCTGATCGCGCTTTGGCGTTTTCCCGCCAAAATCGCGCATTTTCCCGCGCGCCCGCTTTGAACCTGACCGGCCGGCGGAACTACTCACATCTTGTCCGGGGCGCAGGCCCAAAAGCGTCCCGCACCGGCCCTCCCATCATTGTCGGGAGGCGCATCCCCATCTTTCATTTTGAGGAGCTGATCATGCGTCGTATTTCCGTGCTCTGCGCTGCCGTCGGTCTTGCCGTCACTGCGTTCGTCGCTGCGAGCCCAGCCGAAGCCAGCTATCACCTGATCCGTTGGCAGGACACCGGCTTCTGCCAGATCTGGGACGAGAGCATCCCGACCACGCCGTGGCCGTCCGACTACTCCCGCGTCAGCGCGACCGTGCCGACCTTCGGCGATGCGCTGATGTTGAAGGATCAGGCGCTCATGAACGGCCACTGCACCTGGTAACAATTCGATCGGCGGACGAAGAGCCGGGCAAGGACCTCGCGTCCTTGCCCGAGTTTTTTTTCGAGCTGCGTGAGCAGAAATCGTAGGGTGGGCAAAGCGGAAGTGCCCACCAATTTCGTCCGTGAAGAAAATGGTGGGCATGGCGCTTTGCGCTTTTGCCCACCCTACGAGATATCGCCAGGCGCCCTCACGCGTCCTTGTGCGCGCCGGGATGGATCAGGATGTCGCGCGCGGCGGCGAGGTCGATGAAGGCTTGCGCGCTGCCGCCATGGTCGGGATGCATGCCCTTGGCTGCGCGGCGATAGGCTTGATTGATATCCTCGCAAGTGAGCTGCACTGCGAGGGGCAGGCCGAGCACCTTGCGGGCGCGATCCTCGCTCGACAGCTTCTTCGGCATGGCATTGCGGCGACCGAAGCGCGGCGCGGTCAGATCATGAATGACCTCGAGCACCACACTGATGCGGCGCTGGGCCGCCAGCGTGACGCTGTGATCGTCATTGTCGACGGCTTGGCGCAGCACCGGAAGCGCCTGCTCCGCCGCCTGGCGCAGCGTGACGTCACTGCTCATCCGCGCGATTTCGGCCACGAGCCGGCCGGCCTCGGCCCAATCGGCCGACTGCGCCGACCGCAGGCGTTCGAGTGCGAGTTTCCAGGATTCAAGCCGTTCCATCATGCGCGCAACGTTTAGCAATGAAGATCAGTATGCCAAGGCCGCCGTTTCCGACCCCTTAATTTCGAGTTAGCTTTTCGTGAAACTTCGAAACAAAATCGGGAGGAAACTGTCATGGCACTGCTCGCAAACCACATCGCCGTCGTCACCGGCGCCGGTTCCGGCATCGGCCGGGCGATTGCGGCCGGCTATGCGCGGGAAGGCGCGCAAGTGGTGCTGCTCGACGTCAATGCCGACACGGTCGCGAAGGCCGCCCAGGAAATCCGCAAAGCCGGCGGCAAGGCCGAGAGCTTTGCGCTGGACGTGACCAGGCGCGACGATTGCTTCGCGCTGGCAAAGCAGGTCGCGGACAAGGTCGGGCAGGTCTCGATCCTCGTCAACAATGCCGGCATCACCCGCCGCAACGCCTTCACCGCCGAGACGGAGACGGTGGCGAAGGACTGGAACGACATCATCTCGCTCAACCTCAACGGCGTCTTCAACATGACGCAGGCGTTCCTGGCGCCCCTCCGCGCAAGCAAAGGGCGCATCGTCAATATCGGCTCGATCCAGTCCTTCGTGCATCTGCGCACGCCGAGCTCGGCGGCCTATACGACCTCGAAGCACGGCGTGCTCGGCTTCACCAAGGCGCTCGCGGTCGAGCTCGGCAAGGAAGGCGTACGCGTCAACGCGATCGGGCCCGGCTTCATCGAGACCAACATCAACGCCAATGTGCGCGCGACCAATCCGGCGCTGGTGCAGGCCTTCGTCGATCACACTCCGCTGGCGCGCACCGGCAAGCCCGAGGACATCGTCGGCCCCGCGATCTTCCTGGCCTCGGATCTGTCGGCCTATGTCACCGGAACGATCGTGATGGTGGACGGCGGATATCGGACGGTGTGAGCGGACGCGGAAGCTCTTACCACTGGCTCAGTGTCATCGTCCGCGTACACCTGCGTCGCGCAAGATAGGCCCGCATCACCATGCATCCCGCGCCAATCGCGGCGGCTTCGCGGCATTCCTGAGGTCAATTGGTGCGATCGCCCGCGGTTAACTTTTCATTAACCAAACCGGACCACCGTGGATTCACGGCTTGGGGGTCGTTTGTTCTCGATCCGCTTCCAACGGTGGAAGCGGGCGTTGATCGGGGAGTGTATTGATGACCACTGTTCATGTCGCTGCGTCCGAACCGGGCGCGCAATTCCTTGCACCGAACCAGATCGTTCCGTTGCTGATCGGCGCCACCGTCGACGAGGTCGAGCGCGAGCTCGTGCTTCAGACGCTGGCGCGATGCGACGGCAACCGCACGCGCGCCTCGCGCGTGCTCGGCCTGTCGGTGCGCACGCTGCGCAACAAGATCCGGATCTATGCCGCCTCCGGAATCGAAGTGCCCGCCTATCAGGATTAGCGGGTGACATCAGTCCGCCCGCGACGACGCGCTGCGCGACAAGCGGCGCAGCTCGTGCCGCAGGCACACGCCTGCGATGACCGCAAGCGCGATCATCGCGACCGAGGCGGCAATCAGCTCGATCGCGCGGAGACAGAAGGCGGTTATGACAGCCCATAACGGTTGCGGCTCTTCGGCGAATGCGACCGGCACGATGTCGGGCACCAGCAGGTGAGCGAGGCCGAGTGAGGCGACGAGAATGACAGCGAACAGGCAAAAGACTTTCCACGCTGCGCGCATCGTTTGCTCCTCGCACGGGGTGTGGCCGTGCGCGATCGATGACACGGCGGTTCGTGCCACCGATTGATGTTGATCAAGCCCGGCGCAATGCGCGGGCGGAATTGCTGCTGTCGTCAAACGCCGCTAAGTAGCTTGCTTCCGTGAAAGGGGAGCAGTGGCGTGGCAGACGATCAGGGACGACGGCAGGGACCTCAGGGACCGCGCGGGCGGCAGGGCGAACCGGGACGGCCGGGACCGCAGGGTC